>NZ_JBFULO010000010.1:0-26274 GCF_054049855.1 Stenotrophomonas sp. P5_B8
CTGGGAATAGATGCGGATCTGCGTACTGCGCTTGCCATCGACCGACGCGCGCATCGGGTGCACGGTGAGATTGGCGTGTGCAGGTGCCGCCAGCAGCAGCGACAGGGACAACAGAACAACGGCTGGAATTTTCATGGAAGCTCCTGGAAGGTCAGGGCGTGACCGTGGGGACGCGCAGCTCCACCTGCAGCTCGCCGAAGTAGGTGCCGGCCTGCTGGGTGGAAATGGGGACGCGCGGAATATCGAAGGTGATCGGCGTGGGCACGCAGAACACCGGTTGGCTCATGCCGGGTAACAACACCAGACGCAGCAGTGCGGTATCGATGCCATGCAGCTGTTGCTCCACGCCGTTGGGCATGGGCACCGGGGCGCCGTTGTGGTCCAGGGTGACGGTGTAATCCAGGCGACGGGTGTCGTCGCTGCCACCATCGGTATGCCAGAGCGAATAGCCACTGGGACCGGGCGGCTTGCCACTGCGGTCACGCACGGTGACGCCGAGGTACTGCGCCTGGGAGCCGAGTCCGTCGTAGAGACACATCTCGAGTGAGGTGCGGCCGCCTACCGTCCGCTGTATAGGGTCGTAATCGGAGTTGAGCTGAACCAGGGGGGTGACGTGGTGGAAGGCCGGAAAGTAGATTGAGACGGCGTTGCGGTCGGTGATGGTCAGATCAAACGTGAAGCGATACGTCGCGACCGCCGGCCCCGCCAGTTGGTCATGCAACGCAAGAATAAGTTCAGCATCCCAGTGTCCGGCTACAAGCCTGGACATCTCCTCCACCGGTATCAGCAGACCAGCTCTGGTTCCAACGGAAGATTCGCCACCGCAGTCATCTTTGGCTGCAATCCATGGTGGACGAATGGGGTCGAGCCAGTAGGAGCCGCATATGCGCGTCTCCATGCCTCGATTGATCCAGCCTTTCACTGAGAAGTTTGTACGCAGACCCGAGCGCCGCTCTGTGGCCTGTACCTCGATCATTGCTGAACCGGTAGCGACAGTTGCAACGCCCGTGACCGGGCAAGSGCCCACCCTCGGATCAGTTGACGAGGCACACGTGAGGTGGAGCTGGCCATACTTCAGAGACTTATCCGCGCTGTATCCGAGGACAACTTCAGGCACCCAAAGGTCGATTTCCCCCGGCATCGCAGACCGATCCCACGACATCACAATGTTCTGCGTCGCACTCACCGGATGCGTCTCCGGCGGCCGCTGCCCCCACGCCTTCGGCATCACCCCCAACAGCGCCATCAGCAGCATCACGGCCCACACGCCGTGCCGGTTCATGGCGTACCTCCCGCAGAGGCCGTCTGCGGCGTCGCCGCCATCAGGGCGTGCTCCTGCAGCAAGCGGGTTACCCGCGCCTGCTGGATCTCGGCCGGCAGCTGCGCCACACCCAGCGGCTCGCACTGCACGGTGCCCACCAGCATCACCACGCTGCGTCGCTCACGCACCTGCAGCGGGCACTGCAGCAGGTGGTCCTTCTGCAGCAGGTACAAGGTGCGTTCGCGGCGCGGGAAGTCGGCCACGAAGCCACCGTTGCTGCCGGTGCCCGGCACCGGCGCATTGAGAATGCGGGCGCCGCCCAAGGGCAGCCCGGCGATGTCGCGCGCGTTGCCGATGAAGGTGTAGGTCACCTCGATCGGCACCGGCAGATGCATCAGCCGGCCCGGCGGCAGGAAGACCGGGCGCGCGCCGCCCACGCCGGTCACGCGGATGGCGGCATCGCTGTTCAGCGCGCTGGCGTCCTGCACTTCGGCGCGGTGGCTCTGGTAGGCCGGCAGCGGCAACAGGCGGCGCTCGCCAAGTGCCAGCCGTTGCCGGCGCAGGCCGCCCACCTGCAGTTCGGCGGCGACGCCGGTCAGTTCCAGGTCGTCGGTGTCGTCCACCTGCACCGCCAAGCCGGCCTCGGCCCCCAGCCCGCCGCCCCAGTAGAAGCCGTGCCGGCCCAGCGCCAGCCCGGAGCTGTGGGTGGCGCTGTAGGCCATCTCGGTGCGGCCGCGCTGCTGGTAGTGCGCCACGGTGCCGCCGGTGTGGCCGATGCTGTTCTGCAGTTGCGCGCTGAGCGCGGCACTGTAGCGGCCGCTGTTGTTGCCGCGCAGGTCTACGGTGGCCTCGCGGTACTGCGCCTCCACGTCCTGGCGCAGGGTTTGCCCGGCGCTGTAGTTGATCTCCGGGCGCGCATGCTGCGGCTGTCGCACGTCCAGGCTGTAGCGGCGCTGCGAGGTGCCGCGGTCGCCGCGCTGCAGGCGGGTCAGGCTGAGGTTGAGGAAAATGCCGCGGTCCCGCCCGTCGCGCAGGCTGCTGCGGCTCTGCTGCTGCCATACACCGATGCGGGTGGACACGCTGAACTCCTGCCAGCGCTGCACGCGGCTGTAGCTGGCCTGCCAGGTGCGGGTGAGGCTGGGCTCGCGGCTGTAGCGCTGCTCCCACGGCGGCAGCAGCGGGTCCAGTGCGGCCAACGGGTCGTCGACGTCCCCTGCCAGCAGCCGCCCGCGGCTCCAGGTCTGCCGCCGGGTATAGGCCACATAGGCGCTGCCACCGCCGAGCGGCAGCGCCATCGAGGCACTGAGTGAATCGGCACAGCCCAGCCGGTCGCGCGCGTCGTCCTCGAACTGGCACGCCTTGCCGCGCATGCGCTGCTGGTACAGGTTCCAGGACGCGCGGCGGCGGTACGACACCTGATGCTGCTGGCCGGTGCTGCCATCACTGCCCTGAAGGCCACTGAATGTGGCGCGGACATCCTGGGTAGCGAAGGCGTGGCGCAGGTCCACGCGCAGCTCCCCGTAGCTGACGCCGCCGAGGTCGGCGGCACCGGCAGTGACTGCGGCGGCGCGTCCAAGCGGCACGCGCAGGCCGGCCATGGCCGCCCTCTCGCCGTCGAAACGGTCACTGCGGCGCTCGTTGCGGCGGCCGCCCTGCAGGAACCACTGCACGCTGCTGTTGGTCCAGTCGCCGCCCTTGTCGAACGGTGCCGCTTCGCTGCGCACCAGCACGCCATCTTCGTAGATGCGCAGGGTCACGCTGTAGCTGCCGAACGGGAAGCGGCGGGTGTCGAGCTGGTTGATGCCCGCTTGGAGGTAGAAGGTCTGCAGCAGGCGCTCGCCGTCGAAGGCATCCACGCGCGCATCGCGCGCCAGCAGCACGGTCAGCGGCAGGGCCTGCACGGCGGCCTCGGTGTCCACGTAGGCCTGGGTGGTGCCCACGCGCAGGCCGGCAAAACGGTCCATCGGCAGCAGGCTGAAACTGARGGTGCCGCCCTGTGGGCTGGACAGGTTGCGGCGGTCCATGCGCCCGGCCTGCAGGTAGTGCTGCTGGCCCAGGTCATGGCGGTAGTAGGCGTTGTCGAACTGGAAATCCTGGCGGCGCCGGCTGCCGCGGTACTGCTGGCTGTTGAAGTTCCAGTCCACCGCGATATGGCCACGCTGCAGCACACCCAGCGCGCCGGCGCCTTGGGCAGTGAGCGCCTGGTAGCCACGGCCGCCACTGAAGTTGACGGTCTGCTGGTGCAGGAACGCGCTCTCCGCGTTGCTGCTGATCTGGTGGAAGCGATCAGCGGCCGGTTCGGCGCTGATCCACTGGCGGGCAACGAACAGGCGCACCGCGCCTTCGCCTTCATCGTAAAGGGCACGCACGGTGTTGGGGTCCTCGGGTGGCTCGAGATAACCGCAGCCCGCGCTGCCTCCGCCATAGCGGCAGGCCAGATGGCTGTTGCGCGGCAGCGGCTGGGAAAGCGCGGGCAGCAACGCAGCTTGGGCCTCGTCGGAGAGGTCCAGTGCCTGCAGCACGYGCGCCGGATCTTCCAGTTGCACGCTTTCCAGGGTGACCCGCACGGGCGACAGACCCGCCGTGCGCCCGAACAGGCGTACATCGAGCTGCTCGGTCTGGCCGGCAACCAGGTCTTCAAAACCGACGGGGACGCCGCGTGCCGCGACCAGGGGGGTGGCCAACGACAAGGCGAGCGCGACCGCCAGCCGGGTCAGGGCAGGTGYGGTAGCTTTCATGGGGAGCGTTGCCTGAGGCCGCCGGCCCGGTATCCGGGCCGGCGTGAGTGACGCGAGGGGTGAACCGTTACGGCTTCTGGGTCAGCACCACGCTGACGATCCCTTCGTACACGCCCTGCACCGTGATCGGGGTGCGGGTGGTCTGGGCGATCTCCAGGTCCATGATGATCGATGCGCCACTGAGCGCACCGTCGTACAGATCCGCTGCCAGGAAGTCCTGTGAGGCAACGGTCAGCTCGCGCTTGTTGAGTCTCACGGTGAGTGGAACATCGGTGCCGGTGCCGCTCTTGGGTACCAGTGACGGCGCGTGGCCAAGCCGCACTTCCACATCCTTGTCTTCATCGTTGGTGTAGATGCGCACGCGCTCGTTGTGCGGAGTCAGCCCCTGGCCCGGAATGTGGTCCAGTGGGATCGAGTCCGGCAATGCGGTGCCATCGTGCTTCATCAACGCCAGGGACGGGTCAACATTGGTGTAAACGGTGATATGGGATTCGGCGGCATTGGCCGACAGCGAAGCGGCGGTCAGCGCTGCAGCAAGCGCGGCCTTGTTGAGGATACTGGACATGGCTTCTCTCTCTTTTAGTGTTCGAAAAGACGCTTCCGCAGGAAGCACCGCCGCCACCACGCGGGGTGAGACAGCCCAGTCAGGTTAGTTAGGGGCAGGTGATTTGCCCATTCAATGAGTCCTAAAAACGACGCCATTTTGGCCGTAATGCGACCGCACCCTCACTACTTGAACATTGCAGCAATTCCTATGCGTCCCTGCGCCCTCGGCGCGTGCGACCCGATCACGCACGTGCACCGGAACGCCCTTGCGTAGCCGACCCAACGCGGGGCGCTGCTCCACGCCGGCCTGCGCCGCCGGATCCGCTTCCTCGCGGTGCATCCACCACGCCGTCACCCGCTGGTGAAGGGTGGCGCCCCTGCATCCGTCCAGGGACGGCCACGTCATCGTCAACCTGTGTCGTGCGCTGCGTGCGTGGATGCGGCGCGACCGCATTGCAGCGCYGTGGGATGTTCCATCACCCACGACCCTGCGCTACGGCGCCCTATCTCATTCCCGGTGCGCACGCATTTTTCCATCTTAGTGGCGCTCTCACAGTCGCCCGCCGGCCTAAGCGTCGGGCATGGCGGTTTGCGCAACGGGCGTGCTCCGGCTCAGCGCGGCGGCAGCACTTGCACGCGCTTCACCTCGATATCGGTGGGCTTGAAACGGTGCGTGTCCACCTTCCCCAGCAGTTCCACCGTGGCGGCCGCGCCAATGGCCTGGTGAGGCATGTCCTCGTCGTCGATCTCCACGTCGATCTCGCCGGTGGCGTCGCGGAAGCGGTAACGTTCATTGCCGACCTTGGCGACCAGGTGGCCCAGCAGCAGTACCGCGTGGTCGTCGCGCTGCTGGCGGGCCTGCGCCACCGTCGTGGCGACGGCGGTGGCGCCGGGACCGGTATAGCCGGCCAGCGCGTCGCTGGCGTGCAGGGTGGATGCGATGGCAAACAGGGGAATCAACGCGTAGCGCGTCATGGTCGGACTCCTTCGGGACTTGCTTGATTGATCTGACAAGCCTGATCCGCGGAGCCCCATAGACCCATGCAATAAGTACGAAAAGGTCAGCGCCGCGCGCCAACGCGCCTGCCCGTTCATCGTCACGACGGTGTAGCCACCCCATGGGGGGGCGCACAGGGTGCCGGCACCAACAGAAGCCACCACCCAATAAAGAAGGTGTTTCTCCGATCTGGGGAGAGGTCTTGTTGCAAGGCCCGTCGCAGCGTGAGCACGACGCTACGCGGGTGGCCGGGTGTGCAGGCCGTTGGGATGGGCTGGCGTCTCCGATCGGGCTGGTGGCGAGCGTGAGGGCCCCGTATCCGCCGGTAGGACCCTGGCGCAAATGTCCCCCGGCCGCGGGGCGGCCTCCTCCTTTATTTTGCCCAGGGGCCTACCGGCTGCTACGGGGCTCGGCTCGCGGTACGCAGGTGGACGCCGGGCGTTTGGGCGGTGGCCGGTGGGTCGGGCGCTGGCCCCATGCCCTTCGAGGCGAAATAAAGGAGGAGGGGGCGACCGCAGGCCGACGCCGGAGGACCGTCGCCGGAAAGGGCATCGGGGCCCAACGCCCAACCCGCCGATGGCTGTGCGTGGAAGTGTCATGGGACGTTTCTGCTTGTCCCGCGTATGGGCGAAGAGCCAAAAAAAACGCCCCGCAATGCGGGGCGTTCTTCAAGACGAGGTACCGGGGCGATCAGCCCTGGTAGTCGCGCACGTCGCTGCCGGTGTAGACCTGGCGCGGACGGCCGATCTTCATTTCCGGATCGACCTGCTGCTCCAGCCAATGCGCCACCCAGCCGGAGGTACGGCCCAGGGCGAACATGACGGTGAACATTTCGGTCGGGATCTGCAGCGCCTTGTAGATGATGCCGCTGTAGAAATCGACGTTCGGGTAGAGCTTGCGGGCGACGAAGTAGTCGTCCTGCAGCGCGGCCTGTTCCAGCTTGACGGCCACGTCCAGCAGCGGATCCTGCACGCCCAGCTGCTTGAGCACCTTGCCGGTCATCTCACCGATGACCTTGGCGCGCGGGTCGAAGTTCTTGTACACGCGGTGGCCGAAGCCCATCAGGCGGAAGCCGGAGGTCTTGTCCTTGGCCTTGAGCACGGCGGACTCGACGTTGTCGGCCGAACCGATCTCTTCCAGCATCTTCAGCACGGCTTCGTTGGCACCGCCGTGGGCCGGACCCCACAGCGCGGTGACGCCCGCGGCGACCGACGCGTACGGGTTGGCACCGGTCGAACCGACCAGACGCACGGTCGAGGTCGAGGCGTTCTGCTCGTGGTCGGCGTGCAGGATGAACAGCAGGTCCAGCGCCTTGACCACGTCCTGGTTCAGTTCGTACTGGCCGTCGGCCGATTCGAAGGTCTGCTTCAGGAAGCGGCTGACGTAATCCAGCGAGGTGTCCGGCTTGTTGGCCGGCAGGCCCTTGCCGTGGCGGTAGATCAGCGCCGACAGGGTCGGCACCTTGGCGATCAGGCGCACGGCCGCATGGCGGCGCTGTTCGGCGTCGGACAGGTCCAGCGAGGCGTGGTAGATACCCGACAGCTGCGCGATGGCGGCGGTCAGGATGGCCATCGGATGGGCATCCTTGGCGAAGCTGCCGATCAGCGTGTTGATGGAATCATCGACGTTGGCTTCAGCAGCCAGCTCGTCGGTGAAGGCCTTCAACTGCTCGGCGCTCGGACGCTCGCCATTGATCAGCAGGTAGGCCACTTCGACGTAGCTGGACTTTTCCGAGAGCTGCTCGATCGGATAGCCGCGATACAGCAGCACGCCCTTGTCACCGTCGATATAGGTGATGGCGGACTTGCAGCTGGCGGTGGCAGTAAAGCCGGAGTCGTACGTGAAGAGACCGGTTTCCTTGGTCAGCTTCGAGATATCGACGCAATCGTTGCCGAGCGTAGGTTTGATGACGGGCAAAACAACCGACTTTTCGCCGGCGTTGAGCGTGACCTGATCAAGATCGGACACTGTGTGCGCTCCTCGAGGGAAGGCGCCCACCCAAGCGCATGGGGCAGGCACGTGAAGGAAGTCCACGATCGTTATCGTGGATCCCGCCATTATCGCACAGCAACATTTTCGACGCCCTAGGACGGAAGTCGTAGACGCCGGTACCGGCATGCGTATGGACGCACTGCGCCAGTAGCCGCAAGGGCTGCGGGGGCGCTGGACAAGAATGTCCGGATGCAGCGTTCCGCCGATGCCGCACGCCCGCCAGCTGGCGTTCAGACAGGCGCCAGCCATCCATTTTTCGCGGACACAAAAAAACAACGGCCGCCAAAGCGACCGTTGTTTTCATGCAACTGCAGCGACAACTCAGGCTGCGGTCGGCGCCGGCTTGCCGAAACGCTTCTGGAACTTGTCGATACGGCCGCTGGTGTCGATCACCTTGTGCTTGCCCGTATAGAACGGATGCGAAGCCGAGGAGATTTCCACCTTGACGAGCGGGTACTCGTTGCCGTCTTCCCACTTGACCGTGTCCTTGGTGGACATGGTCGAACGGGTCAGGATCTTGAAATCAGAGGTAACGTCGTGGAAAACCACGTCGCGGTAAACAGGATGAGTATCGGCCTTCATGGGCGCGCACCGTAATAAGGGCTGGTGATCAAGAGCGGCATTATAGCCCCGGATGCCGCCAAGGGCAAGCCGGGGTCATCAACCGTGCGAAAGGTCCGCCGCAGCGGCGTCGTCAGACGCCGAGTGCCGCCCGGACCTGGGCCTCAAAGCGCCCTTGGTCGTAGGCCATCAGCAGCTGGGTGTTGTCCGGCTGCCCGGTCTGGCGGTTCCAGTCGACAATGGTAGCACCTCGGCTGTGCACGCCGGCCAGTTCGATGTTCAGCGGGCGCGATTCGACCCGCAGCGCGCCTTCGGGCTGCAGCGCCCAGGCCATGGCCAGGGCATCGGCGGCGAACCAGCGCTCGCCGCGGCTGTCTTCGGACCACAGGCGGGTCTGGCGCGAGATCAGCTCGTAGAAGCGGGCCTTGTCGCTGTCGGCGGCCAGCCACTGTTCCACGTCGGCATGCAGCAGGCCGTGGGCGACGGTGGCTTCCCAGTCGGCTACTTCGATATGCGGGAAGCCGGTGAACACGATGTGCGCCGCTTCCGGATCGAAGGCGATGTTGAACTCGGCCGCCGGGGTGATGTTGCCGTGGCAGGTCACCGCCCCGCCCATCACCAGGAAGCGCTTTACGCGCTGCGGCAGGGTCGGGTCGAGCYTCAGGGCCAGGGCGAGATTGGTAAGCGGTCCGAGTGCGACCAGGAACAGCTCGCCGGCGTATTCGTGCGAGAGGCGCAGGATTGCCAGGGCAGCGTGTTCGGCCTCGGCCTGGCGCTTGGCGGCCGGCAGGTTCACATCGCCGAAGCCGTCAGCGCCGTGCACGTGGGCGGCGTCCACCGACGGGTGCAGGAGCGGATCGGGGGTACCGGCGAACACCGGGACGTCTTCGCGGCCCGCCACTTCGCACAGCTTCAGGGCGTTGCGGACGGTGTGGTCCAGGCCCACGTTGCCGGCGGCGATGGTCAGGCCGACGATGTCGTGGCGCTCATCGGCGAAGGCCATCAACAGGGCCAGGGCATCATCGACACCCGGGTCGGTGTCGATCAACAGCGGAATCTTCTTGCTCATCGTTGCCGTCTTGATAATCGGCAAGGGACTTTCGCACCCTGTCATGACAAATACAAGGCGGGGGCTGACCGTGGCTGCTGCCGCTTCGATTGGTCCAGCCGCGACCGGAGGGGCCGCTTCGCGGCCGGTAGGCCTTTCTGCGAATGTTCCCCGGTATCCGCCTGCGGCGGCTACCTCCTCCTTTATTTCGCCGAAAGGCCTACCGGCCGCGAAGCGGCTCGGCTTGCGGAAGGAAGGGAGCCAGGCTAAGGGGCTCTATGCCGACGCGTAGCGCACGGCTGTGCCGATCCAGCGCCGCACGACCTGGTCGGCCACGTCGGGAGCTTCGGCCAGCAACCGCTCGGCCAGGTCATGCACACCCGGCAGCAGGTCCGCATCGCGGGCCAGGTCGGCCATGCGGAACCCGGCCAGGCCGGTCTGCCGGGTGCCCAGCAGTTCGCCGGGGCCACGCAGCTCCAGGTCCTTCTCGGCGATGAGAAAGCCGTCGTTGGTCTGGCGCATGGTTTCGAGCCGCTCGCGCGCCATGTTCGACAACGGCGCCTGGTACAGCAGCACGCAGCGCGAGACCGCCGAGCCGCGCCCTACCCGTCCGCGCAACTGGTGCAGCTGGGCGAGGCCGAGGCGCTCGGCATTTTCGATGATCATCAGCGACGCATTGGGCACGTCCACGCCGACCTCGATCACGGTGGTGGCCACCAGCAGGTCGATCTGCCCGGCCTTGAAGGCCACCATGGTGGCCAGCTTTTCGCTCGCCTTCAGCCGCCCGTGCACCAGGCCCACGCGCACGCCCGGCAGCAACGCCTGCAGCGATTCGAACGTGGCCTGGGCCGGGGTGGCGTCGAGCTCTTCGCTCTCCTCGATCAGCGTGCACACCCAGTAGACCTGCTGCCCTTCGCGGCACGCCACGGCGATGCGTTCGATCAGTTCCGGGCGGCGGTCATTGTTGAGCGCGACGGTCTGCACCGGGGTGCGGCCCGGCGGCAGTTCATCGATGGCCGAGACATCCAGGTCGGCGTACTCGGACATCGCCAACGTGCGCGGAATCGGGGTGGCGGTCATCACCAACTGGTGCGGCACGCTGCGTCCGTCCGCGCCCTTGTCGCGCAGCGCAAGGCGCTGATGCACGCCGAAGCGGTGCTGCTCGTCGACGATGGCCAGCGCCAGGTCCTTGAACACCACGCTGTCCTGCATCAACGCATGCGTGCCGACGACCACCTGCGCCTCGCCCGAGGCGACCTCGGCCAGCACCCGGGTGCGCGCCTTGCCGGTGACCTTGCCGGCCAGCCAGGCGGTACGCACGCCCAGCGGTTCCAGCCAGGCGCGCAGGTTGTTCAGATGCTGCTCGGCAAGCAGCTCGGTCGGCGCGGCCAGGGCAACCTGCTTGCCCCGCTCCACCGCCAGCATCGCCGCCAACGCGGCCACCACCGTCTTGCCCGAGCCGACGTCGCCCTGCACCAGGCGCAGCATCGGATGCGCCTTGGCCAGGTCGTTGCGGATCTGCTCGAACACGCGCTGCTGCGCGCCGGTGAGCTGGAACGGCAGGCTGTCGCGCAGCTGTTTGACCAGCGCGCCGGACCCACGCAGCGACGGTGCGTGATGCGCCTGCAATGCCATGCGCTGGCGGCGCAGGCTGAGGTGATGGGCCAACAATTCTTCAATCGCCAGCCGTCGTTGCGCCGGGTGCCGGCCGGCTGCCAACGCGGCCAGATCGGCATCCGGCGGCGGCCGGTGCACGGTCAGCAGCGCACTGCGCAGCGACGGCAGCCCCATCCCGGACAGCCAACCGGGCGGCAACAGCTCCAGCGTGGATTCTTCCGGCAACCGATCCAGCGCGAGCCCGATGAACCGGCGCATCGTGGCCRGCCCGACGCCGTCGACCGCGGGATAGACCGGGTCGAGGCTGTCGCCGAGTTCGTCATCGTCGTTACTGCCCATCACCCGGTAGCTGGGGTGGACGATCTCCAGCCCGAGATGCCCGGGCTTGGCGGTGCCGTAGCAGCGGATCCGCGTGCCGACGGCAAACTGCGATACCTGCTGGGCGCGGAAGTGGAAAAACCGCAGCACCAGCGTGCCGTAGGAATCATCTTCGATGGCGACCTTGAGCACCGGTCGACCACGGAACCCGCGCTCGACCGCGCTCACCCGCCCTTCCACCTGCGCCGCCACGCCCGGCTGCAACCGGGCGATGGTGGTCAGCCGGGTGCGGTCTTCATAGCGCAGCGGCAGGTGCAGCCACAGGTCCTGCAGCGAGGACAGGCCACGGGCCACCAGCTTGGCGGCCACCGCCGGGCCGATCCCGGAAAGCATCGACAACGATGCTTCCCCGGCCGCGGCCAGCGCCGGTGCAGGAGCCCGTGACCGCGCCACGTCAGGCCTGGTCGAGCACCATCACCGCATCGACTTCGAAGTTGGCGCCCTTGGGCAGGCCCGATACTTCGATCGTGGAGCGGGCCGGGAACGGCGCCTTGAAGTAGTCCTGCATGACCGCATTGACCTTGGCGAACTCGGCCAGATCGGTCAGGTACAGGCCCAGACGCACGATCTGGTCCAGCGAACCGCCGGCTTCTTCGGCCACGGCCTTGAGGTTGTCGAACGCCCGACGCGCCTGCGCCTCGATATCGCCGGCACCGACGATGTCACCGGTGCCCGGGTCCAGCGGAATCTGGCCGGAGAAATACACGGTATTGCCAGCACGCACGGCCTGCGAATACGGACCGATCGCGGCCGGTGCCTTGGCGCTGGTGATGATCTGGCGGGACATGGGAGCTCCACGGTTCAAAAGGGGGAGCGCAATTGTAGCCCCGAAGCCCCGATCAAAGCCCCGATCAAAGCCACGATCCACGGTAGAGCCGACCGTTGGTCGGCTGACTGGAGAACGACGAAGACGATTGGTCGGCTGGCCGGAGAACGACGAAGACGATTGGTCGGCCGGCCGGAGAATGACGAAGACGGTTGGTGGGCCGGCCGACCATATCGATCATTGTCGCGCAGTGTGCGAGCAGCCGACCAACGGTCGGCTCTACCCTCTGGTGGTGTGCCCATTGCCCGGCGAAGAGGCGTTGGAGCCGGCCATCGCCGCACGGTGCACGGCAGCCGACCAACGGTCGGCTCTACCCTGGTGGTGTGCCGATTGCCCGGCGAAGAGGCGTTGGAGCCGATCATCGCCGCGCGGTCTACGGCAGCCGACCAACGGTCGGCTCTACCTTGGTGGTGTGCCCATTGCCCGGCGAAGAGGCGTTGGAGCCGATCATCGCCGCGCGGTCTACGGCAGCCGACCAACGGTCGGCTCTACCCTCCGGTGGTGTGCCCATTGCCAGGCGAAGGGCGTCGGCGCCTATCATCGCCGCGCGGAATGCGGCTTATTGTCGGCGAACCGACTGCACCACCGACAACCGCCGCAGCCGGCGCATTACCTCGGCCAGATGGTTGCGGTCGCGCACCTGGATATTGAACGCCAGCACCGCCGCGTTGAAATCGCGATCCAGATAATCGACCCGCTCGATGTTGGAGTGACTCTGCGCGATCGCCGCCGCCAGCTGCGCCAGCACGCCCGTCCCGTTTTCCACCTCCACCACCAGCGCCGTATCGTAATCGCCCGACACCGTCGTATCCCACCCGATCGGCACCCAGCGCTCCGGCGACTTGCGCAGCTCCGCCAGGTTCGGACAGTCCAGACGATGCACCACGATGCCCTTGCCGGCCGTGTGGTAGCCCATGATGTCGTCGCCCGGAATCGGCTGGCAGCAGTTGGCGAAGCTCACCACCCCKCGCTCGCTGCCGTTGATCAGGATCTTCTCCTGCGAATGCTTCGAGTGACCGCCACCGCGCAGCTCCGCATAGGCCATCAACGCCTGTGCCGCCTGGTTCGGCATCCAGTTGCCCAGTGCCACTTCTGCCAGCAACGCCTCCAGACGCGGGTACCGGTGCTCGGCCAGGAACGCATCCAGCCGACCCTTCGGCAACCGCTCCAGCGAACTGTCCATCGCCTCCAGCGCGCGATCCAGCATCCGATGGCCCAGCTGCACCGCGTCCTCATGCTCCAGCTGCTTGAGCTGGTGGCGGATCGCCGTGCGCGCCTTCGAACTGACCACGAACTCCAGCCACTGCGGCTTGGGCGTGGCCGAGCGCGCGGTGATCACTTCCACCGTCTGCCCGCTCACCAGCTTGGTGCGCAACGGCACCAGCTTCTTGTCCACCCGCGAGGCCACCGCCATGTTGCCCACGTCGGTATGCACCGCATAGGCGAAGTCCAGCGCCGTCGAGTTGCGCGGCAGGGCCAGGATCTTGCCCTTCGGCGTGAACAGATAGACCTCGTCCGGGAACAGGTCGACCTTGACGTTGTCCAGGAATTCCAGCGACGAACCGGCCGCGCGCTGCGAATCGATCAGCTCCACGATCCATGCATGCGCACGACTCTGCGCGCTATTGGGGGAATCGCCGCCGAACTTGTAGGTCCAGTGCGCGGCCACGCCGCGCTCGGCGATCAGGTCCATTTCCTCGGTGCGGATCTGCACCTCGATCGGTGAACCGTACGGCCCGAACAGCACCGTGTGCAGCGACTGGTAGCCGTTGGCCTTGGGGATCGCGATGAAATCGCGGAAGCGCCCGTCCAGCGGCTTGAAGGTGGCATGCACCGCGCCGAGCGCGTGGTAGGCGCTGGGCACGTTGCGCACGACCAGGCGGAAGCCGAACACGTCCATGACCTGGTCGAAGGATTTGTTCTCGTCGTGCATCTTGTTGTAGATGCTCCACGGGGTCTTGATGCGACTGACCAGGCGGTGTTCCAGCCCTTCCTTGGCCAGGCGCTGGCTCAGCTGCACTTCCACCTGCGCCATTGCCTCGCGGCGCACCACCGGCTGGCTGCGGATGTGTTTTTCCAGGATCGCGTGGCGCCACGGATACAGCGCCTTGAAGCCCAGGTTCTGCAGCTCGCTCTTGACCAGGCTCATGCCCAGCCGCTGCGCGATGGGTGCGTAGATTTCCAGGGTTTCGCGGGCGATGCGGCCGCGCGCTTCGCGGCTCTGCGCGCCCAGCGTGCGCATGTTGTGCAGGCGATCGGCCAGCTTGATCATGATCACGCGCAGGTCGCGCGACATCGCCAGCAGCATCTTGCGGAAGCTCTCGGCAGCCGCTTCCTGGCGGTCGCGGAACTTCAGCTTGTCCAGCTTGGTCACCCCATCGACCAGCTCGGCCACCGCTTCGCCGAATTCGGCGGCCAGCTCCTCGCGGGTCAGCGGGGTGTCTTCGATGGTGTCGTGCAGGATCGCGGCGATCAGCGCTTCCACGTCCAGGCCGAGCTCCGCCAGCACCTGCGCCACGGCGACCGGATGGGTAATGTAGGGCTCGCCGGACTTCCGGGTCTGCCCGGCATGCGCGGAGGCACCGACTTCCCAGGCACGGCGCAGCAACGGCAGTTGCTCGGGCGGCAGGTAATGCGCTGCGCGTTCGAGCTGGAGGACATAGTCGGGTACGGCCGCGCCGGGGGGCGAGGCGACCTTGGCAGTGGGGCCTGGGTTCATGGCTGGAAGACTATGCCAGCGGCGGGATAACGGCAAACATCTGAACAGGGGATCCGCCCCCCGCTGCGTCGACCAACGGCGGTCGCCTACCGATGATGGTGGCGCGCGATGCGGCGAGTGACCATCTTCGCAACGCGGCATTTCCCCGATGTGCCACGCCCAAACGCAGAACAGCCCGCCAGGGGCGGGCTGTTCAAACAACAACGAACGATCAGGTGCGATCAGTCGTCGTTCTTGGACATGTCTTCGTCGGCGACGACTTCGGCAGCGGCCCATTCCAGTGCTTCACGCTCGGCACGCTCGCGCTCGGCCTTCTCGACTTCGTCGATCAGGGCGTTGTCGATCTTGCGGGCGGCAATTTCGCGCAGCGCCAGCACGGTCGGCTTGTCTTCGGTTTCGCTGTTGTCCAGGGTGGCCTGGACGCCATTGGCCAGCTGACGGGCGCGCTTGGACGCCATCATGACCAGTTCGAAACGGTTGTTCACGACTTCCAGACAATCTTCTACGGTGATGCGGGCCATGCGGGCTCCCGGCAGCCGGTGAGGGCTGCTCAATCGAATGAGGGAAAGGGGACGGATTGTACCGGCCAGGACTGGACAAAATCAAGCCAACCGGCTAGCACCCCGTTGAGAATCAGTCAGTTGTGGCCGCTTCCTGGGTCAACAGGGCCTGAATGAGGCCCGCGTGGCGGACCTTCTGGGCCTCCCGGCGCAGGCGGCTGGCGGTGAAGATGGCGCAGAGCTCGTCCACGGCGGTTTCGAAGACTTCGTTGACGATGACGTAGTCGAAGTCATTGAAATGCAGCATTTCTTCACGCGCGGCGGCCAGCCGCTGGGCGATCACCGCCTCGCTGTCCTGCCCGCGCTTGCGCATGCGGTCCTGCAGGGCCTGCCTCGACGGCGGCAGGATGAACACCGTCACCGTGCCCGGCACCAGCTGGCGGACCTGCTGGGCACCCTGCCAGTCGATCTCCAGCAGCACGTCCTGGCCGGCGGCCAGCTGCGGCTCCACCGATTGCCGCGCGGTGCCCTTCCAGTCGCCATGTACCCAGGCATGCTCGAAGAAGTCGCCGGCGGCGATCATCCGCTCGAACTCGGCCGCACTGACGAAGTGGTAGTGCTCGCCGTTGATCTCACCCGGGCGCGTGGCCCGCGAGGTGAACGAGATCGACAGCGCGATCTGCGGGTCGCGCGCCAGGGTGGCGTTGACGATGCTGCTCTTGCCGGCCCCGGAGGGCGCGGCCACGATGTACAGCGTGCCGCGTGCGGGCTCGGCGGTCGGCGTGGGCTGGCTGCTCATTCGATGTTCTGCACCTGTTCGCGGATCTGGTCGATCAGTACCTTCAGCTCGACGGCGGCGTTGGAGGTGCGGCTGTCCACCGACTTGGAGCCCAGCGTATTGGCTTCGCGGTTGAACTCCTGCAGCAGGAAGTCCAGTCGCCGGCCGACCGGCTCGCGCTGGGTGAACACCCGGCGGATCTCCACGATATGGCTGCCGAGGCGGTCCAGCTCCTCATCCACGTCCAGCTTCTGCAGCCACATCACCAGCTCCTGCTCGGCACGACCCGGATCGACCGGGTGCGGCAGATCGGCCAGGCGCGCGGCCAGCTTGGTGCGCTGGCCCTCGCGGATCAGCGGGATCAGCGTGGTGACTTCGGCGGCGATGCGCTCCACCCCATCCACGCGTTCCTGGATGGCAGTGGCCAGCTTGTCGCCTTCACGCTCGCGCGCGGCCACGAAGCCGTCCAGGGTGGCATCGAGCAGGGCCAGCGCCTCGGCATGCAGCGCRGCGGCGTCGACCGCCTCGCCCTGCATCACCCCGGGCAGCTGCAGCAGTTCGGTGAAGCTCACCTGCAGGTTCGGGAAGCCGGGCGACAAGCGGGTGGCCAGCGTACCGAGCTGGGCCAGCAGCGCATCGTTGACCACCAGCGCACCGGTGACCTCCGGGGCACGCAGGCGCATGACCAGGTCGATCTTGCCGCGGCTGCAGCGGGAAGCGACGCGCTCGCGCAGTTGCGGCTCCAACGCACGCAGTTCGTCGGGCAGGCGCACGCCCACCTCCAGAAACCGGTGGTTGACCGAACGCAGCTCGCAGGCCAGCGTGCCCCAACGGGTGGCGCGCTCGCCGTTGGCATAGGCGGTCATGCTTCGAATCATGCGGGTTTCCGGTGCTCTCAAAGTGCAAATGGTACCCTAGCGGTCTCCTTGCGACCTCCTCGCCTGCCGGTCCTCCGGTCCGGGCGCGGTCCTGCATCCCCTGACTTACCGGAAGCCAAGCATGTCCGATTCCCGTCCCAGCGGCCGCCAGGCCGACCAGCTGCGCGAAGTGCGCATCGAACGCGCCTTCACCCGCCACGCCGAGGGCTCGGTGTTGGTCAGCTTCGGTGAAACCCGCGTGCTGTGCACCGCCAGCGTGGAAAACCGCGTGCCGGGCTTCCTGCGCGGCAAGGGTGAAGGCTGGGTCACCGCCGARTACGGCATGCTGCCGCGCTCSACCCAYACCCGCAACGACCGCGAAGCGGCGCGGGGCAAGCAGGGCGGCCGCACCCTGGAAATCCAGCGCCTGATCGGCCGCACGCTGCGCGCCTGCATCGACCGCGGCGCCCTGGGCGAGCGCACCATCACCCTGGACTGCGACGTGCTGCAGGCCGACGGCGGCACCCGTACCGCGGCGATCACCGGTGCCTACGTGGCCCTGGTCGATGCGGTCAACTTCCTGCTCAAGCGCGGGGACATCAAGCGCAACCCGATCTTCGGCGCGGTCGCGGCGGTGTCGGTGGGCGTGTACCGCGGCACGCCGGTGCTGGACCTGGATTACGCCGAAGACAGCGACTGCGACACCGACATGAACGTGGTCATGAACGACGGCGGCGGCTTCATCGAACTTCAGGGCACCGCCGAAGGCCATGCCTTCCGTCGCGATGAACTGGACGCGCTGCTGCTGCTGGCCGAGAAGGGCATCAAGGACCTGTTCGCGGCACAGCAGGCCGCCCTGGCGTCTGCATGAACCGCCGCATCGCCCTGACCACCCTGGTGGTGGCCGATTACGACGAGGCCATCGCCTGGTACACCGCCAAGCTCGGCTTCACCCTCATCGATGACATCGACCAGGGCGACAAGCGCTGGGTGGTGGTCGGGCCGACCGACGGCAGTGCCGCTGCCCTGCTGCTGGCCCGCGCCAGCACCGAGGAACAGCGCACGCGGATCGGCAACCAGACCGGTGGCCGGGTCGGTTTCTTCCTGAACACCGACGATTTCTGGCGCGACCACGCGGCCATGACCGCCCAGGGCGTGGAATTCCTGGAAACCCCGCGCGAAGAGGTTTACGCGACCGTCGCGGTGTTCCGCGACCTCTACGGCAACACCTGGGATCTGCTGGAGGCGAAAGGATGAAACTGGTCCTGGCCAGCGGCAACGCCGGCAAACTCAAGGAACTGCAGGCCATGCTCGGCGACCTGCCGCTGCAGATCGTGGCGCAGGGCGAGCTGGGCGTGAGCGATGTGCCGGAAACCGGACTGACCTTCGTCGAGAACGCGCTGATCAAGGCCCGCCACGCTTGCCAGAGCACCGGCCTGCCGGCGCTGGCCGACGACTCGGGCCTGATCGTCGATGCGCTCGATGGCGCGCCCGGCCTTTACAGCGCGCGCTATGCCGGCAGCCCGACCGACGATGCGGCCAACAACGCCAAGCTGCTGGAGGCGATGCGCGACGTGCCGGCCGAGCGCCGGACCGCACGCTTCTATGCGGTGATCGTGCTGCTGCGCCATGCCAACGACCCGCAGCCACTGATCTGCGAAGGCAGTTGGGAAGGGGTGATCCTGGACGAACCGCGCGGCAGCCATGGCTTCGGTTACAACCCGGTATTCCTGGACCCCGCGCTCGGCCTGACCGCGGCGGAAATGGAACCGGCGCGGAAGAACGCCATCAGCCATCGCGCCATCGCCCTGCAGCTGCTCAGGCAGAAGCTGCCCGCCCTGCTGTGATGCCTACCCTGATGATGTCTGGAAAGCCGACCAGCGGCCGGCACTACCCTTGAATGCCATGCAGCAGCCACACGACCATTGCGACCACCTGCCCGGCGAACACTGCACCGGCGATCACGACCACGCCCACGAACTGCGGCTGATTCCGCCGCCGTTGTCGCTGTACGTGCACCTGCCGTGGTGCGTGCGCAAATGCCCCTACTGCGATTTCAATTCGCACGCGGCCAAGGGTGAGCTTCCGTTCGAGGCGTACATCGACGCGTTGATCCGCGACCTGGACCAGGACCTGCCCCTGGTCTGGGGCCGGGTAGTGAGCAGCGTGTTCTTCGGTGGCGGCACGCCGAGCCTGTTCCCGCCGGAAGCGATCGACCGCTTCCTGCAGGCGGCCTCGGCCCGGCTGCGTTTCGCGCCGAACCTGGAAGTGACCCTGGAGACCAACCCGGGCACCGCCGAGCACGGTCGCTTCGACCGCTACCGCGCTGCCGGGGTGAACCGGATCAGCTTCGGCATCCAGACCTTCAACGACGAGGCGCTCAAGCGCCTGGGCCGCATCCACGACAGTGGCGAAGCCGAGCGCGCGGTGAAGCTGGCGCAGGACGCCGGCTACGACAACTTCAACATCGATCTGATGTATGCGCTGCCGCAGCAGACGCTTGCGCAGGCCGAGCATGATCTGGAGCGTGCCTTCGCGCTGCAGCCCACGCATCTGTCGCACTACCAGCTCACCCTGGAACCGAACACGGTGTTCTTCGCAAAGCCGCCGCAGGGCATCCCCGACGAGGATTCGGCGTGGGACATCCAGGAGCATTGCCAGGCCCTGCTCGCCAACGCCGGCTACGCCCAGTACGAAGTCAGCGCCTACGCCAGGCCGGGCCGGCAGAGCGCGCACAACCTCAACTACTGGCGCTTCGGCGATTACCTGGGGATCGGCGCGGGCGCGCACGGCAAGATCAGCAGTGGCGCCGAACAGCACGTGCTGCGCCGCTGGAAGCACAAGCACCCGCAGACCTTCATGGACGCCGCCGGCAGCCCGGCGGCGATCGGCGGCGATGACATCATCGATGCGCCGCGCCTGCCGTTCGAGTACATGCTCAACCTGCTGCGCCTGCATGAAGGCTTCACCCTGAAGGACTTCGAATCGCGCACCGGGCTGGCGCGCGCGAGCATCGCCGCGCCGCTGCAGGCCGCCATCGCGCGTGGCTGGATGACGCTCGACGGCGAGCATGCCCGGCCCACCGAACTGGGCCGGCGCTTCACCAACGACGTGGTCGAACTGTTCCTCCCGTAGAGCCGACCGTTGGTCGGCTGCTCTTGATCCTGCTCTTGATCCTGCTCTTGATTGCCTGCCGCTGGTCGGCCACTGTCGGTCAGCGGCCCCCGATCAGCCCACGTCATCCAGCCCGCCAACGCCATGCAAAGCAGCCGACCCACGGTCGCGTCCACGCTGTCGGGGTATCCCTTCTGGCGGTGACAGGGCGAAAACGTTAGATTCTGTGCTCTCAGGGGAGCCGGAACTACAACGGATGTCTGCGTCCGCACCTTCAACGTCCCAGCCCGATCCGGCCCGTTTCGCCAGCGTGGCCGCGCCACCGCGCGTGCGCCGGCTGCTCGCCGCCCTGCACGCGCTGGCGGCGCAGACCCTGGCCAACCCGCTCAAGCTGACCATCGTGGAACTGGAACGCGAGCTGTTCCGCGAGGCCGAACGCGCGCACAACAGCCAGATCCAGGCCGACATCTACGCCCAGGCCCGCCGCCTGCACGAGGTCAACGCGCAGTTCGCCCCGCGCTTCCTGGAGGAACTGGCCACCGCCCTCGCCGGGCTGCGCGAGCCGCGTATCCGCCACGCCCCGGCAACGCCTGCAGCGGCGATGACCGCCACCACGCTGACCCTGGTGGCCGACACCGACATCGAACGTGACATCGTGCTGGTGGACATCATCCGCCGCGAGACCCAGCGCTCGGCCAGTGCGCTGCAGCTGCTCGGGCAGCGCTTCGGCGTGCTTGCCGCCGGGCCGGCCTTCGATGTCGAGGACCTGCCGTTCGGCCCGCAGGTGCTGTGCGGGATCGTGCGCGGGCTGGGCGAACGCTTCGACCTGGGCATGGAAACCCAGCTGGCGCTGTACCGGGTGTTCGACCGCCAGCTGATCGACCGGCTCGGCGAGCTGCTGGAACGCGCCAACATCCTGCTCGGCCACGAAGGCATCCTGCCGGGACTGGTCTACACCCCGTACCTGGCACGCTCGGCGACCACCCGTCGCATCGTCACCGGGCCGGAGCGCAACGCCCCCCCGCGCGAAGGCGGCAAGGTCACCCGTCCGCTCACCGGCTGGAGCGGCTCGGCCAGCAGCGGCAGCTGGGCGGCGATGACCAGCGAGGCGATGGGCGCCCTGCCCGCCTCGCTGCGTCCGGCGGCCACGCCCCCTGCGTCCACCGCTCCCATGCAGATGCCCCAGGAGGCCGCGACAGGCGCTGCGCAGGACCTGTCCGCCCCGGCAATGTCGGCGCTGCACCAGTTGCTCAGCGCGGCGCGTCAGACCAGCGGCAGCGATGTTGCCGGCGCCACTGCCGGCGCCACTGCCGGCGCCGCGGGGCAGGCCGCTGGCAGTACCGGCACGGGCTCTGGCTCTGGCTCTGGCTCTGGCACGGGCTCTGGCACTGGCGATACCCACAGCGCTGCCGACGGTGACGGCGCGGCGACCACGCCAGCGTCGCCCACGTCTTCCTCGCCAGCGCCCTCCCCGGTCGCCGTGGCCACCGAGACCGTGCATGCCACCCTGGCCAAGCTCCAGGCGCAGGCCGTGGGCAGCGGCAGCGCGCGGCGCAGCATGGGCGACCTGCACAACGCCCTGTTGGCGCAGATGCGCGCCGACCATGGCGCGCAGGCCGCCTTGACGGTCAAGGACAACGACACCTTCGACCTGCTGGACATGCTGTACGGGCAGATCCAGCGTGAAGTGCGCCCCGATGCGGTCGCCGCCGACCTGCTGGCCCGCTTGCAGGTGCCCGTGGCGCGCGCGGCGTTGTCCGATCCGGCGTTCTTCGTACGTGACCAGCACCCGGCCCGTGAACTGCTCAACGCCGTGGCAGAAGCCGGTGCCAACTGGCTGGGCGAGGAGGACGTCGATCCGCAGCTGGTGCAGAAGCTGGGCCGCGCGGTCGACCAGGTGGTCAACGATTACCAGGGCGACGCGGCGGTGTTCGACACCGCCAACGAAGAGATCCAGCAGCACTTCCGCGCGCTGGCGCACAAGGCCGAACTGGCCGAGCGCCGCCACGTGGAAGCCGCACGCGGCAAGGAGCGGCTGGAGGCGGCCAAGCAGCAGGCCGGTGCCAGCATCGAACAGCTGTGTGCCCAGGCCGCGCCGCCACGCTTCGTGCAGTCGCTGCTCAAGCAGGCATGGTCGGACGTGCTCACCCTGACCCTGCTGCGCCACGGCGAAGGCTCCGAACAGTGGCAGCAGCGCGAACAGGAAACCGCGCGCATCGCCGAGGTCACCTGCCTGCCACCGGGCACCGAGGCCAGCGATACCGAACTCGGCGGCCAGGTCGAGACCGCACTGACCCAGGTCGGCTACCACCAGGACGAAGCGGCGGCGATCGCCCGCCGCCTGTCCACCCCCGGCGGTGAGGACGACAGCAGTTCACGCACCGAACTGACCGCGCGCATCCGCGCCCGCACGCGCCTGGGCGAACAGGCCGAAGGCAACGAAGCGCGCAAGGTGGCACCGCTGGCACGCACCGTCGCCGAGGAAGACTGCTACCGACAGCTGCGCACGCTGCCATTCGGCACCTGGTTCGAGTTCACCACCAACCAGCAGGGCGACCTGCGCCGGCAGCGCCTGTCCTGGTACAGCCTGCTCACCGACAATGCGCTGTTCGTCAATCCACGTGGACAGAAGGTCGGCGAGCATTCGCTGGATGCGCTGGCGCGGCTGATGGCGCATGGCCAGGTGCGGATCGTCAGCGAGGACAAGAGCCGCCTGATCGACCGTGCCTGGCAGGCCACGCTGCGCACGCTGCGTTCGCTGGCCGGCACCGGCCCCGCCGTGGAGAGCGCGCAATGAGTACCGACACCGACACCGATACCCGCCGCGCCCCGCGCCGCCAGGTCGCCGAACTGGTCCCGGTCACCGACATGCTGGCCGAGTGCGTGGTCGGTCGGCTGGGCAATGTCTCCGAGACCGGCATGCTGATGCTGGCCTCGGTGCCCATGCACGACGACGCGCTGTACCAGCTGCAGTTCGCCATCCCCGGGCCGCAGGGCCAGCGGCTGGCGCTGGACGTGGGCGCGCACCTGCTGTGGAGCGAGCAGACCCACGCACCGGGCCAGGCCTGGGTGGGTTTCCGCTTCCTCACCCTCAGCCGCGAGCACCGCGAGCAGCTGCGCGAGTGGATCGCGCAGGAAACTTCGGCGGTCTGAGTGCCGGTTCTGGCACAGCGCGCCGGAGCCGATTGCGGCAGAATCAGGGGCTGCATTCCGCACTGTCGAACGAGCCCCCGCGATGAACCAGCCAGACCTCGGCGCCCTGTATTCCCACCACGTCAGCGTGCTGCGCCAGCGCGCCGACGAAGCGCTGGCACGCGGCGGCTTCGATCATCTGGTGGWCCCCAGCGGCACCCAGCACTACCAGGTGTTCGATGACCGCGACTACCCGTACGCGGTCAACCCGAACTTCAAGGCCTGGCTGCCGCTGACCAAGCTGCCCAACAGCTGGCTGGTGTACACCCCGGGCCAGCGCCCGAAGGTGATCTTCTTCCAGCCGTTCGATTACTGGCACGTGGTGCCCGACGCGCCCAACGGCTGGTGGGTGGAACACGTCGACATCGAGATCATCCGCACCGCCGAGCAGGCGCTGGCGCTGCTGCCCAAGGACCCGGCGCGGTGCGCGATCCTGGGCGAGCCGCAGAGCACGCTGGGCGCCTTCGTGCCGAACAATCCCGAGCCGGTGCTGCACTACCTGGATTGGCAGCGTGGCTACAAGACCCCGTACGAAATCGCCCTGATGCGCCAGGCCCAGCGCCTGGGCGTGCGCGGTCACCGCGCCGCCGACGCCGCGTTCCGTGCCGGCGCCAGCGAGTTCGAGATCCACATGGCCTACTGCGCCGCGGTCGGCCAGGACGCCAATGAGTTGCCCTACGGCAACATCATCGGTCTCAACGAACATGCCGCCGTGCTGCATTACACCGACCTCGGCCGCAGCGCACCGACGCCGCTGCGCAGCTTCCTGATCGATGCCGGTGCCAGTGCCTACGGCTACGCCAGCGACATCACCCGCACCTACGCGGCCGCCGGGCACGACGAGTTCCAGGCGATGATCGACGCGGTCGACGCCGCCCAGCAGCAGATGGCGGCCGGCGTACGGGCCGGCGTGGACTACAAGCAGCTGCACGTGGACGCGCACCTGTCGCTGATGGGCATCCTCAAGGACTTCGGCGTGCTCAAGGTGTCGCCGGAAGCGGCGCTGGCCACCGGCGTCAGCGCAGCCTTCTTCCCGCACGGGCTGGGCCACCTGATCGGCCTGCAGGTGCACGACGTCGCCGGCTTCGCCGCCAGCGACCGCGGCGGCCGCATCGAGCGCCCGCAGGGCCACCCCTACCTGCGCCTGACCCGCGTGCTGGAACCGGGGATGGTGGTCACCATCGAGCCGGGCGTGTACTTCATCGACATGCTGCTGGACGAAGTGAAGCAGGCCGGCAACGGCGACAGCATCGACTGGGCGCGGGTCGATTTCTTCCGGCCCTACGGCGGCATCCGCATCGAAGACGAGGTGCTGTGCACCGAGGCCGACGCCGACAACCTGACCCGCCCGGCATTCGCGGCCGCCGATTGAGGGATGGGTCCCGGCCAGTTGCCGGGACCACCGTGCCGCATGACCCGCGTAGCGCCACCCCATGGGTGGGCCGCTCCTGAATCCGGCATCGCGCGCAGCCACCCATGGGGTGGCTCTACCGGGGTCATGTGCAGGTGGTTCGCAGCCACCCGTGGGGTGGCTCTACTGGGGTAATGTGTGGGTGGCTCTACCCGCGCGCAGGAACCGCGAACACGCCCGGTAGTGCCGTCAGCGCGAGGCCATCGCCTCTTCAATCTCATCGGCGCTGCGCGCCAACGCCGCGGTCAGCACCCGGTGGCCGTCCTCGGTGATCAACACGTCGTCCTCGGTACGGATGCCGATGCCGCGCCAACGCGCTTCCACGCTGCGGTCGTCAGCGGACACGTACAGGCCCGGCTCGATCGTGAACACCATGCCCGGCTCCAGCATGCGCGAGTCGCCGGCCAGGCGGTAATCGCCGACGTCGTGCACGTCCAGACCCAGCCAGTGGCCGGTCTTGTGCCGGTAGAAACGCTGGTAGTGACCTTCGGCGATGTTCTCTTCCAACGTGCCCTTCAGCAGTCCCAGCCGCAGCAGGCCTTCGGTCAGGGTCTGCACCGCGGCCAGGTGACCAGCCTCATAGGCATTGCCCGGGTGCGCCTGGGCCAGCGCCGCCGCCTGCGCCGCGCCGACCAGGTCGTGCAGCGCGCGCTGCTCCGCACTGAAACGGCCGTTCACCGGGAAGGTGCGGGTGATGTCGCTGGCGTAGCCGCGGTACTCGGCACCGGCATCGATCAGCACCAGGTCGCCATCGCGCGAACGCGCGCTGTTGTCGCGGTAATGCAGGATGCAGCCGTTGGCGCCGGTGCCCACGATGCTGCTGTAGGCCGCGCACGCATCGTTGGCGCGGAACTCCCGTTCCAGATCGGCCTGCAGCTCGTACTCGTGGATGCCCGGCCGGGCCACGCGCATCGCCACCGCGTGCGCCTGCACGCTGATGTCGGCAGCACGCTGCATCAACGCGATCTCGGCACTGGACTTGAACAGCCGCTGCTCGTGCAGCAGGTGCCCTAGTTCCAGGAATTCATGCGGCGGCTGCGCGCCGTGGCGGACCTGCGCGCGTACCTGGTTGACCCAGCCGATCAGCTTGAGGTCGAAGTCTGCATCGCGCCCGAAGTGGTAGTACACCCGCGAGCGCCCTTCCAGCAGCCCGGGCAGGATCTCGTCCAGATCGTCGATCGGGTACGCATCGTCCATCCCGTACTGCGACACCGCGCCTTCCTGGCCGGCGCGCGCGCCATCCCAGGCCTCGCGACCGGCATCGCGCTCGCGACAGAACAGGATCACCTCGCCATGGCGCCGGCCCGGGATCAGCACYAGCACCGCGTCCGGCTCCGGGAAGCCGCTGAGGTACCAGAAATCGGAGTCCTGGCGGAACGGATAATGCGTGTCCAGGCTGCGCACCCGCTCGGACGCGGCCGGCAGCACCAGGATCGCATCGTCGCCGGCCATCTCCATCAACTGGCGGCGGCGACGGGCGTATTCGGCGGCGGAGATGCCGGTCAGCTGCCGGATATCCATCTCAGTTCAGGCGCTGCCGGTGACGTGCCGCCATCACGCAGTCGCCGTGCAGCAGCAGGACCGCCACGCGGACGAACTCTTCGATCTCGGCCAGCGCGTCTTCGTCGTCATCGTTGCCGCTTTCGAAGTCTTCGCTGGAGGCCTGGGCCAGCTTGGCCAGGTCGCTCAGGGCTTCTTCGCCCTCTTCGGACAGCGGCGGACGCTGACCGCCCGCGCCC
>NZ_JBFULO010000011.1:0-26026 GCF_054049855.1 Stenotrophomonas sp. P5_B8
CAATCCGTCAGGCGTTGGCGTGGGTGGGTGGATTGGCGGGACCCTCAAGCCGCATGGATGCGGCTTGGGAGCCTACACGGGTGAAGGCGCATTGCTCGCGAGGAACTGCCTCGCATGCGACTGAACGCACGGCCGCCAGCGGCTGGGCCGGGCCGCGGAGCGGGACTTGCGGCGTATCCCGCCAACCCACCCACGCCAACGCCAACTCAGATTTCAGTCCCGCTGTTGCCGTTGCGGTCGCTCTAAAAAGAACAGCTGCACCCACCCTACCCCTTGTCCTGCAGCGCCATCTGCATGTCGCGCTGACGCCGCTTCTCACCGCGCGCAGTAACGAACCAGCCCACCACCGCCGCGATCGACACCGCCAGCACCATCAGCGTGGCCAGCGCGTTGATCTCCGGCTTGATCCCCATCCGCACCGATGCGAACACCTTCATCGGCAGCGTCGTCGAATTCGGGCCGGCCACGAAACTGGCGATCACCACATCGTCCAGCGACAACGTAAAGGCCAACAACCAGCCGGCCACCAACGCCGGGGCGATGATCGGCAACGTGATCTGGAAGAACACCTTCAACCGGCTCGCCCCCAGGTCCATCGCCGCCTCTTCCAGCGAACGGTCCAGCTCCTGTAACCGCGAGGACACCACCACCGTCACGAACGACAGCGTGAACGTCACATGCGCGATCCAGATGCTGGTCACCCCGCGTGCCGGGAAGCCCGGAATGCCGCCCATCGCCACCAGCAGCGTCATCAGCGAAAAGCCCAGGATCACCTCGGGCATCACCAACGGCGCGGTGATCAGCGCGCCGAACATGGTCTTGCCCGGGAACCGCTTGAACCGCGTCATCACCATCGCCGCCATCGTGCCCAGCACCGTCGACGCGCACGCCGTCCAGAACGCCACCTCCAGGCTGATCCACAACGCATCCAGGATCTGCCGGTTGTTGAACAGTTCCCCGTACCAGCGCGTGGAGAAGCCCGACCAGACCGTGGCCAGCTTGGAGGCATTGAACGAGTACACCATCAGCAACAGGATCGGCAGGTACAGGAACGCGAACCCCAGCCCCAACACCGACCACCCCAACCACCGGCTGCCGCGCACCATGCTCATAGCAGCTTCCCTTCCAGCTCACGCTGCTGGACCCGGTTGAACAGCAGGATCGGCACCAGCAGCAACAGCAGCATCACGATCGCCACCGCCGAGGCCGTGGGCCAGTCGCGGTTGTTGAAGAACTCACCCCACAGCACCCGCCCGATCATCAGCGTGTCCGGGCCACCCAGCATCTCCGGAATCACGAACTCGCCCACCGCCGGGATCATCACCAGCATGCAGCCGGCGATGATGCCGGTGCGCGACAACGGCAGCGTGATCCGCAGGAAGGCCTGCCACGGCTTGGCCCCGAGATCGTAGGCGGCTTCGAGCAGACGGTTGTCCAGCTTGACCAGGTTGGCGTACAGCGGCAGCACCATGAACGGCAGGTAGCAGTACACGATGCCGATATAGGCCGCGGTCGGCGTGTACAGGATCTGCAGCGGCGCATCGATCAACCCCAGCTTCAGCAGCAGCTGGTTGAGCAGCCCGTTGCGGTCCAGGATGCCGATCCACGCATACACCCGGATCAGGAACGAGGTCCACGACGGCAGCACCACCAACATCATCGCCACGTTGCGCGCGGCCGGCGACATCCGCGAAATCACGTATGCCATCGGGTAGCCGATCAGCAGCGTCAGCAGCGTGGCGATCACCGCGATCTTGATCGAACTCAGGTAGGCCAGCACGTACTGGTTGTCCTTCACCAGCGCTGCGTAATTGCCCAGGTTGAGCTTCAGCGAGAACGCGCCATCCACGTATTCCAGCAGCCAGGTATACGGCGGCGAGCCGACCTGCGTGCGTGAGAACGAGATCATCAGGATGATCACGAACGGTACCGCGAAGAACAGCAGCAGCCACAGGTACGGCGCGGCGATCACGCTACCGCGGGTACCGGGGAGCCAACGCTTCCAGCCGGCGGCGTTCATGCGGTGAGCACCACGCCGTCGTTGTCACGCCAGCACACCCACACGCTGTCGCCCCAGGTCAGCCCGTCGCTGGCCCAGCGCTGCGAATTGGCGAAATTGGACAGCACCTTGGCCCCGCTCGGCAGGCGCACGTGATAGACCGAATGGCTGCCGAAGTAGGCGATTTCCTCGATCACGCCCTGTGCCTTGTTGGTGTCCCCGGCCGGCTCGTCCTTGCCGATCATCACCTTCTCCGGGCGCAGCGCGAACGCCACCGGCTGGCCTTCGTAGCCGGTGATGCCGTGGGCCACGTAGATCGGCGCCGGGAACAGCGGCGTGCGCACGGTGACGTACTCGGGCAGGTCCTCGTCGATCGCCCCGTCGAACAGGTTCACCGAGCCGATGAACTCGGCCACGAAGCGGTTGGCCGGCTGCTCGTAGATTTCGTCCGGCTTGCCCACCTGCTGGATCCAGCCGGCATCCATCACCGCGATGCGGGTGGCCATGGTCATGGCCTCTTCCTGGTCGTGGGTGACCATCACGCAGGTCACCCCGGAGGTCTCGATGATGTTGACCAGCTCCAGCTGCATCTGCGAACGCAGCTTCTTGTCCAGCGCGCCCATCGGCTCGTCCAGCAGCAGCAGCTTGGGCCCCTTGGCCAGCGACCGCGCCAGCGCCACGCGCTGCTGCTGGCCACCGGACAACTGGTGCGGCTTGCGCTTGGCCAGCTTCCCCAGCTGCACCAGCTCCAGCATCTCGCCCACGCGTGTGCGGATCGCATCGCGGGCCAGGCCGTCCTGCTTGAGCCCGAAGGCGATGTTCTGCTCCACCGTCATGTGCGGAAACAGCGCGTAGGACTGGAACATCATGTTGATCGGCCGCTGGTACGGCGGCAGATCGTTGATGCGCTGGCCGTCCAGCTCGATGCTGCCCTTGGTGGGCGTCTCGAAGCCGCCCAGGCAGCGCAGCAGGGTCGATTTGCCGCTGCCCGAGCCGCCGAGCAGGGCGAAGATCTCGCCCTTGCGCACGTCCAGGCTGACATCGTCGAGGGCGACGAAGCCGTCGAATTCCTTGCGCAGCGCGCGGATGGACAGATAGCCCGGTTCGAGGACCGGCACGACCTCGCCTTCCGGCTTGGCATCAAATGGCATGGGGAGCGGCTCCGGGAGCGGCGGCGGGACGGGGGGAGCATCCCATTTTACCGGTGGTGGCAGCGTCATGCGCTACCGGATCGGGCGGCCTGCCCCCCACACCTGCGGGATGAATACCCTGAAACGACGACGCCGGCACGGGGCCGGCGTCGCAGGGGCGGTCAGCGACCGGTCTTCACCTCGGTCCACAACCGGGTGTAGAGCTTGTCCACCTCCGGAGTGTTGATCGAGTAGGTGAACATCTTGGCGGCCACGTCGGCCGGCGGGTAGATGGTCGGGTCGGTGCGGATCGCCTCGTCCACCAGGGCGGTGGCCTTGGTCACCGGGTTGGCGTAATGGATGAAGTTGGTGTTGGCCGCGGCCACCTTCGGTTCCAGCAGGTAGTTGATGAAGGCATACGCGGCCTCCGGGTGCTTGGCATCCTTGGGGATGGCCAGCATGTCGAACCACTGCGGCGCGCCTTCGCGCGGGATCGAGTAGGCCACGGTGACGCCGTTGTTGGCCTCGGCCGCGCGGTCACGAGCCTGGATGATGTCGCCCGACCAGCCCACCACCAGACAGGTGCCGCCGTTGGCCAGCGAGCCCACGTACTGGGAGGAGTGGAAGTTCTGCACGTACGGGCGGATGCCCTTGAGCAGCGCGGCGGCCTTTTCCAGCGTGGCCGGGTCCTGGCTGTGCGGATCTTCGCCCAGGTAGTGCAGCGCGATCGGGATCATGTCCGAGGGGGTGTCCAGGATGGTGATCCCGCAGTCCTTCATCTTGGCGATGTTCTCGGGCTTGAAGATCAGATCCCAGCTGTTGGCGATGTCGGTGCTGCCGCCGAAACGCTGCTTGAGCAGTTCCACGTTGTAGCCRATGCCGGTGGTGCCGATCATGTACGGCACGCCGTACTGGTTGCCCGGGTCCTGCTGGGCGATGCGCTTCATCACGTCCGGGTCGAGGTTGGCCAGGTTCGGGATCTTGCTCTTGTCCAGCGGCAGGAACACCCCGGCCTTGATCTGGCGGCCGAAGAAATTCAGCGTCGGCACCACCACGTCGTAGCCGCTGTTGCCGGCCAGGAGCTTGGTTTCCACCATCTCATCGCTGTCGAACACATCGTAGGTCACCTTGGTGCCGGTGGCCTTCTCGAAGTTGGGGATGGTGTCTTCGGCGATGTAATCGCTGTAGTTGTAGACGTTCAGCACCTTGCTGTCGTCGTCGGACTTGCCGCCGCCACAGGCGCTGAGTACGGATACGGCAATGCCGAGGGTGAGGATTCGCAGCTTCATCGGACTCTCCACAGGTCAGGTGCGAGATGGGGGAACCGGCCAGACCGGTACGACGGCTGCCAGCCTAACGGGCATGCCCGTATTTTCCCAGCACATGGCCCTCACGGCCATGCCGGATCTGGCGACGCGGCGCCGTTCAGACGTTGAGCAGCAGGAATTCACGCTCCCACGAGCTGATCACGCGGAAGAAGGTCTCGTATTCCTTGCGCTTGACCGACACATAGGCCCGGCAGAAGCGCTCGCCCAGCATCTCGCGCAGTTCCGGGCAGCCTTCCAGCCCGTCCAGCGCCTCGCCCAGCGAGCGTGGCAGGTCGTAGCCCAGTTCCTTGGCGCTGCCGCTGATCGGCGCGGTGGGGGAGCCCTGCTCGCGGATGCCGAGCAGGCCAGCAGCCAGGGTGGCGGCGATCGCCAGGTAGGGGTTGGCATCCGAGCCGGCAAACCGGCTTTCCACCCGCATGTTCTCCGGGGTATCCAGCGGCACGCGCAGCCCGCAGGTGCGGTTGTCGAAGCCCCAGTGCACGTTGCTCGGGGAGACCTCGCCGAACATCAGCCGGCGGTAGGAATTCACGTTCGGCGCGAAGAACGCCATCGCCATCGGCACGTATTTCTGCAGACCGGCCAGGTAGTGCCCGAACAACGGGCTGAAATCCTCACCGCCATGCTCGCCGGTGAACACGTTGCTGCCGTCGCTGATCCGCAGYARGCTCTGGTGGATGTGCATCGCACTGCCCGGCTCGTTCTCCATCGGCTTGGCCAGGAAGGTGGCGTAGATGCCGTGGCGCATCGCCGACTCACGCATGGTGCGCTTGAACAGAAACACCTGGTCGGCCAGATCCATCRCATTGGCATGGGTGAAGTTGACCTCCAGCTGCGCCGCGCCGGATTCGTGGATGAGCGTATCCACGTCCAGCTTCATCGCATCGCAGTAGTCGTACATCAGATCGAGGATCGGATCGAACTCGTTGACCGCATCGATCGAGTAGGACTGGCGCGCGGTTTCAGGGCGACCGGAGCGGCCAGCCGGCGGCAGCAGCGGGAAGTCCGGGTCGGTGTTCTTCTGGACCAGGAAGAACTCCAGCTCCGGTGCCACCACCGGGCGCAGGCCGAGTTCGGCATAGGCATTGAGGACGCGCCGCAGCACGTTGCGCGGGGCCAGCTCATGCGGCTCGCCGGTCTTGGTGAAACAGTCGTGGATGACCTGGGCGGTGGGATCGGTGGCCCACGGCACCATGCGCACGGTGTCGGCATCCGGGCGCAGGATCATGTCCGAATCCGACGGTGAGGTCAGCTCGTAGTAGTCGTCCGGGAACTCGCCGGTAACCGTGGTGGCGAAGATGCCCTCCGGCAGGCGCGTGCCGTAATCGTGCGAGAACTTGTCGGCTGGAATGATCTTGCCGCGCGCGTTGCCGGTGATGTCCGGTACCAGGCACTCCACCTCGGTGATGCGCCGGTCCTTGAGCCAGCGCAGCAGCGTGCTCTCCTCGGGCACCGCCGGTGCGGCGGCCTTGCGCGAAGAAGAGGCCGCTTTGCGCGGGGCTGTGGCTTTACGCGAACGCGTTCGGGTGGTCATGACCGGTCTGCTTTGCAGGAGTAGCGGCGACAAGCATCGCCGAAGGCTTGGAAAATACGGTGATGGAACGGGTTTTCAGTGACACGCCATTCCGGATGCCACTGTACTCCGAGCACGAAGGCGTGCGCGGGGTTGCGCGCGGCCTCGATGAGGCCGTCATCGGCGCGTGCCTCGACCCACAGCCCCGGCGCGAGGCGATCAATGCCCTGCCCGTGCACCGAATTGACCGCGATCGCCTCGGCGCCGGCCCAGTCGGCCAGCCACCCGCCCTGGGCCAGCCGCACCGGGTGCGCCGGACCGTACTGTTGTTCGACTGCCGCGTCCGGATCCTCGCGATGGTCCATCAGGCCAGGCACCTCGTGCACGCGCTGATGCAGGGTGCCGCCGAGCGCCACGTTGAGTTCCTGGAAGCCGCGGCAGATGGCCAGCACCGGCAGGTCGCGGGCAAGTGCAGCCTGCAGCAGCGACAGCGCCGTGGCATCGCGCGCGGGATCGTGCAGATTGCCGGGCCAGCTGGGCGCGCCGCCGTAGTGCTGCGGCTCTATGTTGCTCACCGCGCCGGTCAACAGCAGGCCATCGAGACGGTCCAGCCAGTCGTCGGCCGGCAGCGCAGGCTGCAGACTGGGCAGCAGTACCGGGGTGACCGCGGCAGCCGCGCGCAGCGCGCGGATGTACTTTTCGCCGGCGACCGCGAACCGGTGATGACCCAGCATCGTGCTGTCGGTGGGCAGGCCGACCCAGGGGGGCGAAACCATGCGTCATGCTCGGATGACCTGCCTGCACGTTACCGCTGGGCTACGACCCGGCGCAACCGGCGTCGGTCCGTCACATGCCTGCGCGCCGGCCTGCGACAGACTGGCCGCTGTTCCGGGGCCGGGTTGCTGGCATGCTGTCGCCATGAGTTCCGATTTTTCGCGCCATTCCGGCCAGGACCACGTTGCCAGCTGGTACGCCGACAGCGTGCCGGCCCAGCCCTTGCGTGCGCCGCTGGCGGGCAATCTGGACACCGACGTGTGCGTGCTCGGCGCCGGCTACACCGGCCTGTCGGCGGCGTTGTCGCTGGCCGAGCGCGGCTTCCGCGTGGTGGTGCTGGAGGCGCAGCGGATCGGCTGGGGGGCGTCCGGGCGCAACGGCGGCCAGGCCATCGTCGGCTATGGCTGCGAGGTGGACACGCTCGAACGCCTGGTGGGTGCGGACGATGCCCGCCACCTGTTCGATTTCTCGCGTGAAGGCATGGCGCTGCTGCGGCATCGCCTGCAGCGCTACCAGATCGACTGCGACTGGCGCGATGGCCATGCCAGCGTCCCGATCCGCCCGCGGCAGGAGCGCATGCTGCGCGCGGGCATGATCGAACTGGCCGAGCGCTACGGCTATCCCCTGCAGTGGTGGGACCGCCAGCAACTGCGCGAGCAGCTGGACAGCCCGCGCTACAGCGGGGCGATGTTCGATGCTGCCAGCGGGCACCTGCATCCGCTCGCCTATGCGCAGGGCCTGGCACGCGCGGCCGAAACCCTGGGGGTGACGATCCTGGAACAGTCGCCGGTGCTGCAGCTGGTCCGCGGCGCACGCCCCCAACTGCGTACCGCACGGGGGACGGTGAGCGCCGATCACGTAGTGATCGCCGGCAACGCGCTGCTGCAGGGCATCGCACCGGAACTGGAAGCGCGGATCATGCCGGTGGGCACCTACATCGGGGCCACGCCGGCGCTGGGCGCCGAACGCGCACGCGCCTTGATCCGCAACGACATGGCCGTGGCCGATGTCAGCTGGGCCCTGGATTACTTCCGACTCAGCGCCGACCACCGGCTGTTGTTCGGCGGGCGCGCCAGCTATTCGGCGTTGCCGCCGCCGGGCCTGCACGGGGTGATGACCCGGCGCATGCACCAGGTGTTTCCGCAATTGGCCGATGTGGCCATGGAGCAGGTCTGGGGCGGTTACGTGGACATCACCCGCAACCGCGCACCGGACTGGGGTCGGCTCACCCCCAACGTCTATTTCGCCCAGGGCTTCTCCGGGCACGGCGTGGCCGCCACCGGCCTGGCTGGCGCGGTGTTGGCCGAGGCCATTGCCGGACAGGCCCAGCGGCTGGATGTGTTCGCGCGGATTCCGCACGCGCGTTTTCCGGGCGGGCGACTGCTGCGTACCCCGCTGCTGGTGGCGGCGATGTCGTGGTACAAGCTGCGCGATGTGCTGTGGTGAGCGCTAGATCCTTCGGAGCCCCATCTGTCATGTAGTAGACCGTCCTTCGGACAGCCGTTCGCAGCAAGCGTCCAAGTTGCCAACTAAAGGCTTGCATTTGATCACGCCAGGCTCGGCGACCTGACGAAACGCATCTTTTCGCTCTATTCCTATAATCTTTCTGCGCAATTGCACAATCCGCCGCGTGTCGATACCGTCCAAACCGAACGCCATAGTGTTTCGCATGGATGTTGATCTGGCACGGGCAGGAGGAAATACGTGCGACGAGATTGGTGGAAAGATGGGCTTCAACTGAGTTTGCGCATTCGCCCGGTCGGGCTTGTCCTCGCTGTTGTATATGCCTTTGCATGCTGGGGTACACGCAAACTCTCTCTCGACCAGTTTTACCTGCCTGCAGGTGTGCGTGTCGCCGCGCTGCTGCTCTGCCCGCCACGACTGTGGCCTTACCTGTTCCTGGGCGAGTACGCATATTTCGCCCAGATGCGCTACCCGATGGTAGAAAAGTATGGCTTGGCGTGGGTCATCCTCGCGTCGGGCTCTTTGATGCCTACGGTGGCATCGATCGTGCGGCTGCACCGTAGAATGATGACCACTACGTCCCAGGCTTGGCTGCTCTCGGTTGGGGCGGCGTCGGCCATAGCCGTCACCTCGTTGAACCTGATCCTGATGCACTTGCTTTGGCCGACCCCGGACGTACCAATACTCACCGGCGCGGCGCGTTATATCGTGGGTGACTTCATCGGAATTCTGACGGTTGCCCCACTTGCCCTGCTTTGGGCGAAGAGGCACACCGAACCGGCATGGACACGCCGGTTCCTGGCGCCAAGCGTTGCTGGATTGGCGCTGATGATCCTGATTGGCGTATCTACGACGCTGATTCCTGCAGAATCTGCCACGGCCAAGACCAGCCTTCAGTTATTGATGGCGCTACCGGCGATTGCACTTACTTGTCTGCTGGGGTGGCGTGGAGCCGCGGTGGCCGTGCCATCGCTCAATCTGATCATTGGCCTTACGACGCCAAAGCCGTATCCATTGGCATTTGATCCCACAACGTTTACGACACAGATGGTCATGGCCATTGCGGGTGTCGCGCTACTTCTATTCGGATCGCGTATCACCCACTACTATCACCGCTACCGAATGCGGGACGATGGCGAAAGAAATGCCATAAAGCTGGCCCGGAATTCGCATATCGCCAGCGAGAAGGGTCTTCGCGAGCGTGCGCTTCACCTCAGGAAGCTCGGAGACGGCATGGACGTCTATCTCAAAGAAGTGGTGAGCTGGCTGAAATTACAGGGCCACCACGAGATAGCAAACGTGCTGTTGAACACTGCAACTGTGCATTCCCGGTTGTTCCGCGCGCAGGCAAGCATGGTGTATCCCACCGCGTTGGATCAACTCGGCCTGTACGTGGCACTGCAGACTGGCGGCGTGCGTGAATGCTGGGAACTGAGCAACCGGGTGAACCGGCCTCGACTCGAAGGCGACCCATGCACGCTGAGCAAGGGGCTGCAACTGGCTGCCTATCGAGCTCTCAATGAAGCAGTATCCCTGCTTCTGGAAAATGAGCCTGGGCAGCTGATGGTCCGCGCGCGATGCAGGGGTTTCGGTTCGCAGCGAGGAATTCTCGTCGTGGTGGCACTGCTTGACTCGACACGCCCACTGTCCGCAACAACCGCCGCAATGGTCGATGAGCACTTGGCCGGATTGCCTCTCGCTTACGGAGGCCTCGTACAGTGTCGGCGCAATCGGGTCCGGATGGTGCTGACGGAAACCGCGGAGCGCTCATCCAATGGATCTGCGCCCCACCACAGCCCCGGCCGCGGGAAGGCTGCTGACTTGGACAACAGCCAGGCGCTTGGTTGATCACACGGCCTATCCGGCTGCTGCCTGCACTGCACGTGATGAATTGCCCGCCTATTGTCCACTCACACACGTGGAACCGGGCGCYGCCGCCCCGGAGCGGCAGCACCTCGACCCTGACTGTTCGTCCACGTGCTAACGCTGCTGGTCGGCGACCTCGACAGACCACACCGCCTCGGCGCCGTGTCCGTAGAGAACCAGCGAGAAGCCCGCATCTCGATAAACCTCGGCCCGCGCTGCGTTCGTGGCGGGTTGTACACGTTGCGACGGCAACGACACCCTCGCACGGCTTTCGCCAGCGGGCAGGACCCAGAACGCATCATCGGCATTGCCGATAATCACCTGCACACGTCCGGCAAGATCATTCACCTGGAAATACGAGATGCCGTCGCGCTGGAATCCATACAGGCGCCACTGCGGATCCAGACTCAGGTTGGCCGCAATTGGCTGGGCCTGGCCCAGTCCGCTTCTTGCCAGATGGACCCCGTGGCCATCGGACTGGGCCATCGCCAGCATGGGAACAGCAGCCAGAATCACACTGGCCACGCCACTACCAATACGTGAAAAATGCACGTCCACCTCCTGATCATGGCCATTGAAGGACTCTCTTCGGATAGTACCTGCTGGCCCTCCCTACATCGAACGGAGAAGCCGCAATCGGCCCGTTTCACCCAAATCGCCGACCAGCTGACAACAATCAGGGCCTATGCGACGCTCAGCTGCTCACGCCGGGCCTAAAGTTGCAGATGGAGCGGCCGCTATCCCTGCCGACCCACTCGAAATCGAGCGTACGCCAAATGCCGGCTTTGTTGCAGGGCGCTTTCGACAGCGACCCCGGTGATGCCTTGCCCCAGCGGATCCTGCTGGTGGAAAACTCGCGCACGTTCACCAGCATGCTGCGCGAGGCGATCGAGCAGCGCCTGGAGCTGCCGGTGTCCGTGGCCACCAGCCTGGCCGAAGCCGGCCGCCTGCTCGACCAGGAACAGGGCTGGTTCCTGGTCCTGACCGGGCTGGTGCTGGCCGATGGCGACCGCGACAACGTGGTGGAGTTCTTCCTGTCGCGCGGGTTGCCCACCGTGGTGGTCAGCGGCGTCTACGACGAAGACCTGCGCAAGCGCGTGCTGCAACAGCAGATCATCGACTACGTGCTGAAGAACACCCCCGGCAGCGTCGACTACCTGGTATGGCTGGTGCAGCGCCTGGAACGCAACCGACGCATCGCCGCGCTGGTGGTGGACGATTCGATGTCGGCGCGGATGTACGCCGCCTCGCTGCTGCGCATGTACGGCCACGAGGTCTACGAAGCGGCCGATGGTGCCGAGGGGCTGAGGGCGATCGAGGCGCATCCGGCGATCCGGCTGGCGGTGGTCGACCAGGAAATGCCCGGCATGGAAGGCGTGGAGTTCACCCGTCGGCTGCGCACGCTGCGTTCGCGCGACAAGGTGGCGGTGATCGGCATTTCCGGCAATACCGATCCGTCGCTGATCCCGCGCTTCCTGAAGAACGGCGCCAACGACTTCCTGCGCAAGCCCTTCTCGCGCGAGGAGTTCTTCTGCCGCGTCTCGCAGAACGTGGACCAGCTGGAGTTGATCGGCACGCTGCAGGACCTGGCCACGCGCGACTTCCTGACCGGGCTGCCCAACCGGCGCAGCTTCCTGGAGCAGAGCCAGCGCCAGTTGCCGCAGCTTCACCACGACGATGCGTTGGTGGCGGTGGCGATGATCGATATCGATCACTTCAAGCACATCAACGATACCCACGGCCACGAAGCCGGCGACGATGCACTGCGCGCAGTGGCCGGCGCCGTCGCCGCGCATGCACGCGAGGAGGACCTGATCGCGCGCTTCGGCGGCGAGGAGTTCTGCCTGCTCGTGCCGGGCCTTGAGGAAGACGAAGCCCGCGGMTATTTCGAGCTGCTGCGCCAGCGCATCGCCGCGCTGGAAGTGAAGGTGGGCGGGACCACCCTGCGCATGACCGTGAGCATCGGCCTGTGCTGCCTGCGCCCGCAACACGACTCGCTGCACCGGCTGATCTCTGAAGCCGACCGGCAGCTTTACCTGGCCAAGGCCGGTGGCCGCAACCAGGTCAGCTGCACCAGCGTGGCCAGCGCCGCCCGGGAAGCGGCGCTGACGCCTTGATCGAGATCAACGCGGTGCCGCAGCCCCGCACCTAGAGTCGTTCCCAGTTGAACATCACGGGGAACGCACCATGGCACTTCTGGTCTGGCAGGACGACCTGAACATCGGCATCGACGTCATCGACCACCAGCACATGCGGATCGTGGAGATGCTCAACCACCTGCACGTGGCGCAGAGCAGTCTGCAGCGGTTGGCGGTGGCCGAGGTGATCGACGAACTGGTGGACTACACCATGTCGCACTTCGCCTTCGAAGAAGAGCTGATGGAAGAAGCCGGCTACCCGTTCTGCGCCGCGCACAAGCGCGTGCACGAAATCTTCGGCAAGCGCGTGTCCGAGTACCGGCTGCGCTTCCAGTCCGGCGAGGACGTCACCGACGAACTGCGCACCATGCTGTCGCGCTGGCTGTTCAACCACATCCGTGGCGATGACAAGGCCTATGCGCCGCAGGTCAAGCAGCACCTGAACCAGTTCGCCCGCGAGCACCAGCAGGGCAGCTGGCTGGGGCGTACGCTCAAGCGCTTCTTCCGCTGAGCGCGGCGCGTCGGCCCATCGCCAACAGGGCCAGGATGGTGACCAGGGCGGTCAGGCAGAGGTAGTAGCCCACCGCGAGCAGGCCGAAGCGTTCGGCCAGCCAGGTGGCCACATACGGTGCCGGCGCCGCACCAAGAATGCCGGCCAGGTTGAACGACAGCGACGCGCCGGTGTAGCGGACCTGCACCGGATAGATCTCGGCCAGGAAAGTGCCGCACGGGCCGTAGGTCAGCCCCATCAGGAACATGCCCAGCGACAGGAAGCCCAGCACCAGCCACGGGCTGYCGGCCAGGAACAACGGCGCGAACAGCACGCCGAAGGCCAGGATAAGACCACTGGCCACGATCATGGTGCGGCGGGTGCCCCAACGGTCACCGTACAACGCCGACAGCGGGATGCCGGCGGCGAAGAACAGCATGCTGGTCATCTGCAGCAGCAGGAAATCCGAGCGCGTGTAGTGCAGCACCGTGGTGCCATAGCCCAAGGTGAACACGGTCATCAGGTAGAACAACACGAAGGTGGCAAACGCGCCCAGCGTGCCCAGCACCAGCGCCAAGGGGTGCTCGCGGATGACCGTCCACATCGGCAGCTTGACCCGCTCGTTGCGGTCCAGCGCCGCCTGGAACTGCGGGGTCTCGTGGATGTTCAGCCGTACCCACAGGCCCACGGCCACCAGCAGCGAGCTGGCCAGGAACGGGATGCGCCAGCCCCACTGCAGGAAGTCGGCATCGCTCATCAGGCGGCCAAGCAGCAGGAAGATGCCGGCCGAAAGCAGGAAGCCCAACGGCGCGCCAAGCTGCGGGAACATGCCGTACCAGGCGCGCTTGCCGGGCGGCGCGTTCTCGGTGGCCAACAGCACCGCCCCACCCCACTCACCGCCCAGGCCCAGCCCCTGGCCGAACCGGCACAAGGCAAGCAACGCCGGCGCCAGGATGCCGATGCTGGCATGCGTGGGCAGCAGGCCGATGGCCACGGTGGACACGCCCATCGTCAACAGCGCCGCCACCAGCGTGGCCTTGCGCCCGATCCGGTCGCCGTAATGGCCGAACACCGCCGAGCCCACCGGACGCGCCACGAAGGCGACCGCGAAGGTCGCCAGCGACTGCAGCAGGGCGGCGCCATCGCTGCTCTGGGGGAAGAACAGGTGCGGGAATACCAGCACCGCCGCCGTGGCGTAGATGTAGAAGTCAAAGAACTCGATGGTGGTGCCGATCAGGCTGGCCAGCAGGATGCGGCGCGGGGAGTTGACGGCAGGTGCGGCAGGAGTCGACATCGGGCACACGGAAAAGGGCAGCTGCCGGATTCTGCCACGCCCCCGCCCCGGCGCGGGCGATGGTTGCAGACGTGACCGTCAGCCTGCGACCGCCCACGCAGCCCGTGCGACGCAGTGGAACTCCAGGCGCAGGCAGCGCTCAGAGCAGGTCGATGCCGTCAGGATGGACAGGGAATGTCGTCGTCGAGGAAGTCTTCGCCGGGCCTGCGCGGGTGCCACGAGTGCGCGATCGGGGTGGTGAGCGCTTCCGCATGACGCGCGGCCTCACTCCCGAACAGATCGTGCAGGGCATCGCCCAAACACTGCGGATGTGGCCGCCGGGCTACGTCGTCGATCCGTGCCGGTCGAGTACCGCACAGGTCGACTATTTCCAGAACGCGCTCAACGAACGCGACCGCGACCTGCTGCGCGAAGCGCTGATCCACCAGCGCCAGGATTGCTGACCCGGCTCACTCCCCCAGGTGAATCCAGGTTGCCTTGATCTCGGTGTACTTGTCGAAGGCATGCAGCGATTTGTCGCGGCCGATGCCGGACTGCTTGTAGCCGCCGAACGGCGCGGTCATGTCGCCGCCATCCCACTGGTTGACCCACACGCTGCCGGCGCGCAGCTGGCGGGCCACGCGGTGGGCGCGGCCCAGATCGCCGGTCCACAGCCCCGCAGCCAGCCCGTAGCTTGAATCGTTGGCCAGGCGCAACGCATCGGCCTCATGGTCGAAACCAAGCACGGACAACACCGGCCCGAAGATCTCCTCGCGCGCGATGGTGTGGCTGGCGTCCACCTCATCGAACACGGTGGGCTGCACGTAACTGCCGCCGGCCACCACCTCCACCCGCTTGCCACCGAGCAACAGGCGTGCGCCTTCGGCCTGGCCACGGTTGATGTAGTCCAACACATGCTCGGCGTGTGCGTTGTCCACCAGCGCGCCCATCGGCGCGTCCGGATCGAAGGGATGCCCCGGCTGCATGCGGCGCGCGTGGGCCAGCACCCGGGTGACGAATTCGTCCTGGATGGAGCGCTGTACCAGCAGCCGCGAGGCCGCCGTGCACACCTCGCCCTGGTTGTAGAAGATGCCGGTGGCCGCGGCCTGCGCCGCCTTGTCCAGATCCGGTGCGTCGGCGAACACCAGGTTGGGACTCTTGCCGCCGCATTCCAGCCAGGTGCGTTTGAGGTTGGAGCGCCCGGCGCACTGCAGCAGGCGTTTGCCCACGGCGGTGGAACCGGTGAAGGCCAGTGCGTCCACGTCCATGTGCAGGGCCAGCGGTTCGCCGGTGCGCTGGCCATGGCCGGGCAGCACGTTGAACACGCCCTCGGGCACGCCGGCCTCGGCAACCAGCGCAGCAAACCGGATCGCGCTCAACGGCGAGCGCTCGGACGGCTTGAGGATCAGCGAGTTGCCCGCCGCCAGTGCCGGGGCAATCTTCCAGCAGGCCATCAGCAACGGGAAGTTCCACGGCACGATCGCCGCCACGACGCCGATCGGCTCGCGACTGACCAGGCCCAACGTATCCAGCGCGGTCGGGGCGATCTCGCCGTACACCTTGTCGATGGCCTCGGCGGTCCAGCGCAGGCAGCGCACCGCGCCGGGCAGATCGCCCTGGCGTGCGTCGCGCACCGGCTTGCCCATGTCCAGGCTCTCCAGCAATGCCAGTTCGTCGGCGTGCTGTTCGACCAGGTCGGCCAGGCGCAGCAGCACCTGCTTGCGGTGCACCGGTGCCGCACGCGACCAGTGCCCGGCATCGAAGCTGCGCCGGGCGGCGGCGACCGCACGCTCCACGTCCGCCGCCGCGCAGTCGGCGACCTGGGCCAGCACCCGACCGTCGATCGGGCTGATGCAGGCGAACCGCGCGCCGTCGGCGGCGTCCACGTAGCGGCCATCGATGAAGGCCTGGCCGTGCACGACCAGTGCATCGGCCTGGCGCTGCCAGTCGTCGCGGGTGGGGTGGACACGCATGCAGTGCTCCAAGGGGGTGTTCGGGCTCCTTTTTATACCCGCCGTCCTCGCTGCGCATCGTGATGCATCTGCGATAAAGTCGTGATCAACCGGTTCCTGCGGAGATGCCGATGCGCCGTGCCGACACCCCGTTGTCGTCCCTGTCCCAGCAGCGCCCCGAGTCGCTGGAGGCGTTCTGGATGCCGTTCAGCGCCAACCGTCAGTTCAAGTCGGCGCCGCGCCTGCTGGTGCGCGCCGAGGGCATGTACTACCACGATGTCGACGACCGCCCGGTGCTGGACGCGGCAGCCGGGCTGTGGTGCTGCAACGCCGGCCATGCACGCCCGCGGATCGTGCAGGCGATCCAGCAGCAGGCGGCCATGCTGGACTTCGCCCCGCCGTTCCAGATGGGTACGCCGCTGCCGTTCGTGCTGGCACAGCGACTGGCTGCCCTCGCCCCGGCCCCGCTCAACCATGTGTTCTTCAGCAATTCCGGTTCCGAAGCGGTGGATACCGCGATGAAGATCGTGCTGGCCTACCACCGGCTGCGTGGCGAGGGTCAACGGACCCGCTTCATCGGCCGCGAGAAGGCTTACCACGGGGTCGGTTTCGGCGGTATGTCGATCGGCGGGCTGCCGAACAACCGAAAGACGTTCGGGCCGCTGCTGGCCGGCAGCGATTTCCTGCGCCACACCCTGGACCTGTCACGCAACGCGTTCAGTCCCGGCCTGCCCCGGCACGGTGCCGAGCTGGCCGAAGACCTGGAGCGGCTGATCGCGCTGCACGATGCTTCGACGATTGCCGCGGTGTTCGTCGAACCGATCGCCGGCTCGGCCGGGGTGATCCTGCCCGCGCCGGGCTACCTGCAGCGGCTGCGCGAAATCTGCGAYCAGCACGACATCCTGCTGGTGTTCGATGAGGTCATCACCGGTTTCGGCCGGGTCGGCAACGCCTTCGCCGCACAGCGCTTCGGGGTCACCCCGGACCTGATGACGCTGGCCAAGGGGCTCACCAACKGCGCGGTGCCGATGGGCGCCACGCTGGTCTCGGACACGGTGCATGCGGCCTTCATGCAGGGCCCGCCCGCGGCGATCGAGCTGTTCCATGGCTATACCTATTCGGCCCATCCGCTGGCCTGCGCCGCCGCGCTGGCCACGCTGGACACGTATGCCGAAGACCACCTGTTCGAGCGCGCCATCGAGCTGGGCGAGTACTGGCAGTCGGCGCTGCACAGCCTGCGCGGGCTGCCGCACGTGATCGACATCCGCAACTTCGGGTTGATCGGCGCGGTGGAACTGATGCCACGCAAGGATGCCCCGGGCGCGCGCGGCTACGAGGTGTTCGAACGCTGCTTCCGCGATGGCGGCCTGCTGGTGCGCTGCACCGGCGATGTGATCGCGCTGTCGCCGCCGCTGATCATCGACAAGGCGCAGATCGACCGTATCGTGGAAATCCTGGGCGACATGATCAGCGCCACCGGCTGAGCCTGAATCGGGCGGCGACGACGGCGACCGCCGCGATCCTTACAATGGTCGGTCACGTTTCGCTCGCGTACCGGATTGCATGGACATTGTCGTCAAAGAAGAACTCAAGGCCTACATCGATCCCCTGACCCCCGACGAGCACGACGCGCTGGAGCGCAGCATCCTGGCCGAAGGCTGCCGCGATGCACTGGTGCTGTGGGGCGATGTGCTGGTGGACGGGCACAACCGGTTCGGCATCTGCCAGAAGCACGGGTTGCCGTTCCAGACCGTGCAGAACACCCGCTTCCAGTCGATGGATGATGTGCACCTGTGGATGATCGAGCAGCACCTGGGTCGGCGCAGCGTGTCCGACTTCCAGCGCGGCGTGCTGGCGCTGCGCAAGCGCGACATCCTGGCCGAGCGCCGCCGCATCGAGCAGGCCCAGCTGCAGAAGGAAAGCGACGGCGAGATMGCCGACGCCGGCCCCGAGAGCGATGAGGACAGCCCGCCGTGGGCCGCTGCGCCGAAGGTCAGCCGTGCCGACATGGCGCGCGAGGCGCGGCTGAGCAGCAGCCAGGTGACGATGATCGAGCGCATCCACAAGCAGGCCGCCCCGGAGCTGGTGGAAGCGGTCAAGACCGGCGTCATCTCGATCAGCGCGGCAGCGGCCGTGGCTGACCTGCCCGAAGCGGAGCAGCGCGCGGCGGCGGTCGGCGGCAAGGACGAGCTGAAGCAGGCCGCCAAGCGCGTGCGCGAGGCCAAGCGCAAACCGCGCAAGCCGGTGCAGGAGGTGCTGCACAGCGCCGATGACGGCATGGAGATCGCCCCCAGCCGCGAGGCGGAAATCGCTGACGCGCTCAGTGCGCTGGGCGAGGGCCCGGCCGAGCTGCGCCAGCGCGTGATCGCGCTGACGCTGGAGAACGATGCACTGCGCCAGCAGCTGGCCGCGCTGCGCAAGCAGTTGGCCGAGGCCTGAGGTAGTGCCGGCCGTTGGCCGGCAAGTTCATGAACCTTCGGTGGGGTGGGCGTGGTTGCCGGCCAGCGGCCGGCGCTACCTCTCTTCGATGGGTGGGCGTGGTTGCCGGCCAGCGGCCGGCACTACCGCTCTTCGGTGGGGTGTGCGTGGTTGCCGGCCAGCGGCCGGCACTACCGGGCGATCATGCGGGGGTGGTTAGACTGTTGGCATGACGACCATTTCGCCGCCCGACCCGCGCCGCGCCCAGCTGCGCCGTCTCAAACTGATCGCGCTGGCCATGCTGGTGGCGATGCTGGCCGGTTTCGTGGTCAGCCACTGGCAGGGCGAACGCGGCATCTGGGCCTGGGTCTCGGCGTTCTGCGAGGCGGCCGCAGTGGGCGCGCTGGCCGACTGGTTCGCGGTGGTGGCCTTGTTCCGCCGCCCGCTCGGCCTGCCGATCCCGCACACGGCGATCATTCCGCACAGCAAGGAGCGCATCGCCGACAGCCTGGCGGTGTTCGTGCGCGACCAGTTCCTGGAACCGAAAGCACTGCTGGCGCGGCTGCAGGTGTTCGACCCGGCCAGCCGGCTCGGCAGTTGGCTGGCCGATCCGGCACGCTCGAAACTGCTCGCCGACATGGCGCGCGGCTGGGCATTGCAGGCGCTGGACTTCCTCGACGAGGCCGCCGTCCGGCGCAGCATCCAGGGCTTTGTGATCCAGCAGTTGCGGCAATGGAACGCCGCGGCCACCGCCGGCGAACTGCTCGGCCTGCTCACCGCCGACAACCGCCACCAGCTCGTGCTGGACGAAGGCCTCACCCGCGTCAGCGAATGGCTGGACAACCCGTCGGTCAAGCAGCGCGCCTCCGAACTGATCGTGCGCTACCTGCAGCGCGAATGGCCCAAGCTCGCCAGCACGGTCAACTGGGTCAAACCGATCGATGAAATCGGCGACAGCCTCGCCGAACGCATGGCCCATGCGGTGCTGGAGGAGCTGCAGCAGATTCTGGCCCAGCCCGAGCACCCGCTGCGCCGGGACTATGAGGCCTGGCTGGCCGACTACATCCAGCGCCTGCGCAGCGACCCGGCGCTGGCCGACAAGATCGACCAGATCAAGCAGCAGGTGATCGACCACCCGGCCGTGCAGGACTACGTGCAGGGGCTGTGGGAACGCATCCACGCCAGCCTGCGCGCGGACCTGTCCAGCGAAGACTCGGCGCTGGCCGGTCACCTGCGCCGCAGCCTGGCCTCGGTCGGCCAGGCGTTGCAGGACGATCCCTCGCTGCGCGACGCCCTCAACCAGCATCTGATGGACGGCGCCGAACGCCTCACCAGCCGGTTGCGCGAGGGCGTCACCCAGCACATCGCGCAGACCGTCAAGGGCTGGGACGAGCGCCACCTGGTCGAACAGCTGGAACTGAGCGTCGGCCGGGACCTGCAGTTCATCCGCTTCAACGGCACCCTGGTCGGTGGCCTGATCGGCCTGCTGCTGCACGCGGTGACGGTGTGGATGCACTGGTAGCAGCGGCACCCCGGCTGACGATTTGACCGGGTGTTTTTGTGAAGTAGTTCGCGTATTCTGCCGCGCATTCCGGGCTGGAGTGGCCCACAGGGGGAATGATGCGACGGATCATCGTGACGCTGGCGCTGTGCGCGCTGGCCAGCAGTGCCCATGCCGGGCGCGTGTACAAATGCGCGGCCGGCGGCCAGACCATCTACCAGACCGAGCCCTGCCCGCCCGAGCAGGACACCGGCGTGACCCGGCCGATCACCAAGGACCCCAACCTGAGCTGGGAAGAGCGCACCCGCGCCCAGCGCGAGTTGTATGACGCGCGCCGCCGCATGCAGGCCGATGCCGGCCGCGGCCAGCCGGCGGTGCGTGGCACGGTGATCGACGGCTCGGTCGATCCGGAGCAGTGCCAGGACCTGCGCCTGCGCCGCGAGATGGGCGAGGCCTTCGGCCGCCCCGCCCCGCCGCGCATCGAGGACGAGATCAAGAGGGCGTGCGCGAAGCGGTGAGGGAGCGCACGACACCGTCAGCCTTGACGGTTGCACTTTGTATCCATATGGATACACTTTACCCCTATGGTATCGGTGCAGGCAACCGAGGCGTTCGACAGGTGGCTGCGCCGATTGCGCGACACCCGCGCCCGCGCGGTCATCGCAGAACGGATCCAGCGGCTGGCCAACGGCCTTGCCGGTGACGTCAAGACCGTCGGCGGGGGTGTCAGCGAACTTCGTGTTCACCATGGCCCGGGCTACCGCGTGTATTTCACGCGGCGTGGCAGGCAGTTGATCATCCTGTTGTGCGCCGGCGACAAGGACAGCCAAGGATCGGACATACAGAAGGCGCAACGGATTGCCGACCAGCTCTAGCGCGGAATGCCACGCTGCTCTCTCCAGGACCTACCCCATGCGCAAGCCCACACTCCTCGCTTTCGACCCTGCCGATCATCTGGTCGACGACGCCGCCATTGCGGTGTACCTGACCGAAGCGCTGGCGGCCGATGATGCCGTGCATTTCCAGGACGCGCTACAGGCGGTGACCCGCGCGCGCGGCATGTCGCAGGTTGCCGAGGCTGCTGGCCTGGGCCGCGAAAGCCTCTACAAGGCGCTGAAGCCGGGCGCACACCCGCGTTTTGACACGGTCCAGCGCGTGCTCGGCGCGTTGGGGGTGCGGCTGACCATCGAACCGCTGGAACCGCCTAGCGTTATCTGATGCTGCTCAGTCCAGTGCCGCCCGCACCGCCCCGACCAACGCGTCCATCTGCGCCGGGGTGCTGAAAATACCCGGGGTCACGCGCAGGCACGCGCCCGACGCCAGACCCTCGCGCGGAAGCACGAACACACCGGACTGGCGGACCATGCGTTCGGCGATGGCGGTGTTGTCGGCCATCGTGGTCTGGCCGTGCAGCCGGAACGAGGCAATGGCGCTGGACAGGCGCGGATCGGCCGACGCCAGCAATTGCACCCGGTCGTCATCGCGCAGCGCATCCAGCCAGCGGTTGCGCMGGTGCAGCAGCCGCGCACGCTTGTTGGCCACACCTATCCGCTGGTGCAGCTCGAGCGCGACCGGCAAGGCCATGTAGGCGGCGAAGTTGACCGTGCCGGTATGGATGCGGGTGCCGATATCGTCGTGGTCGGCCTCGCCCATGTAGGGATCGAGATCGCGCACCCGTCCGCGACGCACGTAGATCGCGCCGACACCGACCGGGGCGCCGATCCACTTGTGCAGGTTGATACCGACGAAATCCACGCCCAGCGCGCGCAGCGGCGTGTCGACCTGGCCGATCCCATGGGCGGCATCGAGTACCACCTCCACCCCGGCCGCACGCGCCAGCGCGGCGATCTCGGCCACCGGCAGCAGCATGCCGTTGCGGTGGTTGACCTGGGTGAGCAGCAACAGGCGCGTACGCGGGTGGCGGGCCAGCGCCTGCCGGTAGGCATCCACGATGCCGTCGTGGTCGAATGGCTCGGGCAGCACGATGCGCTGCACGTCCACGCCACGCCGTGCGTGCAGCCACTGCATCGCGTTGATCATGCTGTCGTAGTCGGTGTCGGTATACAGCACGCCATCGCCCGGGCCGAGCCGGTTGTAGCCACCGATCAAGGCCTGCATCGCCTCGGTCGCACCCCGGGTCAGCGCGATTTCGTCAGTGTCCACGCCCAGCGCCTGCGCCAGCTGCACCCGCGCCTGTTCAAACAGCGGTGGGAACGCCAGTCGACCGAACCAGGCGTTGCCGGCGTTCACTGTCGCGGTGGCCTGCTGGTAGGCCTGCAGCACCGGCCGCGCCATCGCGCCCCAGTAGCCGTTGTCGAGCATCACCACCTCGTCGGTGAGGTCGTACAGCGCGCGCACCTGCGCCCACCAGGCCTCGTCGCCGGCCAGTTGCGCAGGCGTGCGCCCGTCGATTGCAGGCAGCACCACCGGATCGCTCATCGATTTTCCTGCTGTGTGTGGGGACGCCAGTATGGCCACGCCGACGTGTCGAACCCATGCAGGATGCTTGCCGAACGAAATGATAATGACTATCATTCAAGCACTGGGTGTACGCCCAGCTTATCGGCCCCGAGGCCGCATGCCGTGCCTCGCCGCCTGCGCCCCACGTACATCCCCTGCTTCGATTCCGTTCCTGCCGGTGTTGCCGCCGGCAACGTGGCGTCGCGCCCAGCGCGGCCCGCAATGGATTGCATGACGCCACTTCACCCCTTTGGAATGCCTGCCATGTCTGCTGCACCTGCCTCGCCGCTGTCCCGACCGTCGCTGCTCGCCCTTGCCCTGCTCGCCGCGCTTGCCGGGCATGCGCCCAAGGCGCTGGCGGATGCCGCGCCGGCCGACGCCACCACGCTGGACACGGTCAAGGTCACTGCCGACGGCGATATCCCCACCTCATACACGGTCAAGCAGGCGCGCACCGCGACCAAGCTGGACCTGTCGCTGCGCCACACGCCGCAGTCGGTCACGGTGGTCACCCGCCAGCGCCTGGATGACATGGGCCTGTACGCGCTGTCGGACGTGATGGGCCAGGTCACCGGCGTGCATGTCTCGGTCACCGACAGCGAGCGCATCAGCTACATCTCGCGTGGCTATGCCATCAACAACTTCCAGATCGACGGCATGCTCAACACGTTCGGCGGGTCGCTCAAGACCAACACCGACAGCGTGATCTACGACCGCATCGAGGTGGTGCGCGGCGCCACCGGCCTGACCACCGGCGCCGGTGACCCGTCGGGCACGATCAACATGGTGCGCAAGCGCCCGACCAAAGACGTGGCGATGAGCGCCGGGCTCACCGTGGGCCGCTGGGGCAACCAGCGCCTGGAAGCGGACATCGGTGGCCCCATCGCGCTGGATGGACGCGTGCGTGCGCGTTTTGTCGCTGCCAAGCAGCAGAGCGATTCGTTCCGCGATGTCTACGCGCTGGACAAGGACGTGTTCTACGGCATCGTCCAGGCAGACCTCGGCGACAGCACCCTGCTGGAAGTAGGCTATGACTACCAGTCGCCCAGGACCACCGGCGTCACCTGGGGCGTGGTGCCGTACTGGGGCGCCGATGGCAAACCCGCCAACCTGCCGCGCTCGACCAACCTGTCGGCCACATGGAGCAGCTGGCCGATCGTGGAGAAAACCACCTTCGCGCGGCTGGAACAGCAGCTGGGCAACGGCTGGTCGCTCAAGGCGGCCGCCACCCAGGCCAAACGCGATACCGACGGCGATGTCTGGTACGGCGCCTCGGGCTATCCGCGCGCGGACGGCACCGGCGTGTCCGGCTTCATCTCCCACTTCGCCGAGCGCAGCCRGATGAACGTGTTCGACCTCAACGCCAGCGGCCCGTTCCAGTTGTTCGGCCGCGAGCATGAGCTGGTGGTCGGCATCGGCCAGTCGGTGCGCAAGGGCGAAGTGCCCGCCGCCGACTACGACTACAGCGGTGCCTACGGCCAGGTCCCGGACTGGCGCCACTGGACCGGCGATGTCGCCCCGCTGCCGGTGACCCGTTACGACTGGCTGTCCTCGGAAAACGAGCTCAAGCAGAAAGCCGCCTACCTGGCCGCGCGCCTGCAGCTGGCCGACCCGCTGCTGGCGGTGGTCGGTGCGCGTTACGGCAGCTGGGAAACCCGCACCTGGGCCTACACCCATGACGCGGCCGGCACGCTCACCGGCACCGCGCGCGGCGGCTACAAGCCGGACGATTCGCTCACCCCCTACCTGGGCGTGATCTACGACGTCAGCCGCGATGTCAGCGCCTATGTCAGCTACACCGACATCTTCCAGCCGCAGAACTATCGCGACCGCAACAACACCTACCTCGAGCCGGTGGTCGGCGACATGTGGGAAGCCGGTCTGAAGGGCGCGTTCTTCGGCGGTCGCCTCAACGCCTCGGCCGCGATCTTCAAGGGCGAGAAGGACAACGTAGCCGAGGTGGACGATACGGTACCGCCGGGCGCGTTGCCCGATGGCACCGATGCCTACCGCTCCACCGGCAAGGGCAACAAGGTCAAGGGCTGGGAGCTGGAAACCCAGGGCAGCATCACCGAGACCTGGAACATCTCCGGTGGCTTTGCCCATACCACCGTGCGCAACCAGGCCGGCGTGGCGCAGAACACCACCAACCCGGTCGATACCTTCCGCCTCAACACCAGCTGGCGTCCGGGCGGCGCAGACAATCGGCTGTCGCTGGGCGGCGGGGTGACCTGGCAGAGCAGGATCTACCGCAACAGCACCAAGCCCCGCGCCGATTACCTGACCAGTGGCCGCACCGAATCGGCGCTGATCACCCAGGACGCGTTCTACCTGGTCAACGTGTTCGCCGGCTATCGCTTCAACCCGAATTTCTCGGCGCAGCTCAACATCAACAACCTGCTCGACAAGAAGTACTACAGCAACGTCGGTTTCTACAACGGCGTGTACTGGGGCGAGCCGCGCAACGTGATGGTGACCCTGCGCTGGACGCTGTAACCGCTCTCCAAGGGAACGTTGCCCTGTGCAGCGACACGGCCACGGACGGCCTCCATTCCATGCATCACCGGCCGCGGCCGGTGATGTCCGTTGATCGACCCTACATTGCAGGTTCCCGTGGACAGCACGCCTGACGCCAGCTGGTTCAGCCGTTTCGGAAGTTTCTTCGCCCGCCCCTGGTTGGGGGTGCTGTCGCGATCGTTGGCCGCCATCTTCGGGGGCTATGCGCTGGCGGCAACCTGTTCGATGTTCTTCGCCGTGGCCCTGCCCATCGCGCGCGGGCAGGCGGTCCTGACCGGCATGATGGTGGCCATCGCGCTGTGCGCCTGCGCGGCACTGTGGGCCTTTGCCACCCGCACCGCGCTGCGCGCCTGGGTGGGCATCGCCCTGCCCACCGCCGCGTTCTGGATCGGCACCGCCCTGCTGAGGACTGGCGCATGAAGAACGGATTCCGCCAGTCGATGGCCTGGCTGCACACCTGGACCGGCCTGCTGGTCGGCTGGCTGCTGCTGTTGATCTTCATGGCCGGCACCGCCAGCTACTACCGCGAGGAAATCAGCCGCTGGATGCGCCCGGAACTGCCGCGCAGCACGGTGACCGGCGAGGTCGCCGCCGCGCGCGCGATCACCTTCCTGCAGCACAAGGCGCCACAGGCCGAGAGCTGGAACGTCACCCTGCCCGACCCGCGCAACCCGGCGATGCGGATGTTCTGGCGCAATCCCGAATCGATGGTCAAGCCACCGGCGGAGGGCGAGAAACGTCGCCGCCGGGGCGGCGGCCGCTTCGGCGATGCCACCGTCGACCCGGGCACCGGCGAGGAAGTGGCCGCGCGCGAAACCCGGGGCGGCGATTTCTTCTACCGCCTGCACTTCGACCTGCATTACATCCCGGTGCTGTGGGCGCGCTATCTCGTCGGGTTCTGCGCGATGTTCATGCTGGTGGCGATCATCACCGGGGTGATCACGCACAAGAAAATCTTCAAGGACTTCTTCACCTTCCGCAAGGACAAGGGCCTGCGGTCGTGGCTGGATTTCCACAACGTCAGCGCGGTGATGGCTCTGCCCTACCACGCGATGATCACCTACACCGGCATCGTCACGCTGATGTTCATGTACCTGCCGTGGGGCGTGAACGTGGCCTACCCCAAGGATGAGGATGCGTTCTTCAGCGAGGCCTTCGCGCGCCTGGCCGACATCGACACCCCGACCGAAGGCACCGCCACCGCGC
>NZ_JBFULO010000012.1:0-26013 GCF_054049855.1 Stenotrophomonas sp. P5_B8
ATTTGGGTTGTGCGGGCCGGTGGCGGGCAACCTCGCAAATCCTGTGGGGCTATTGCGGGGTTGCCGGCCAGCGGCCGGCACTACCCTAATGGATCCCGCGGCGGGTTTTGCCGTTATCGCTGCGGCGTAATCGTCTGCGTCGGCAGGCGTGCCGGTGGCGCCGGGTTGGGTACCCAGATCGCCACGCCGGCCGCCCGCTTCTGGGTGGTCGGGATGCCGATGCCTACACCGCCGCCCACGTGCGAGCCGAAGCTGCCGGCACCCACCGACATGCCCACCGGCGAGCCGCTGGACCCTACGCCCATCAGGATCACACCATTGGCGCCGAGTGCGGCCGCTTCGCGCTTGAGCCGCATCACCGCCGCGTCGGTCTGGCCCTGCGTGCCGAATCCCACCGCGCTGGCCGATTCCAGCTGCGCGATCTCGACCGAGCCGGCCGGCGGGGTCGAATAGATCTGGACGCTGGCCGGATCCACCGGCGCGCGCGCCTGGCCCAGCATCACCTTGGACGTACTGGCGCAGCCGGCCAGGGCCAGCAGCATGCCAAGTACGGCAATCGATCGGATGTTCATGCATCACCCCTGTTCGGTAGGGACCATCGGCCCGTGGCGCGATCATCGGTGGCGGCCACTGAATCGGTGCCAACGTCGTGATCTTCACGCTAGCACTGTCGAGGTGAGCGGCGTGCCGCGGTCCACGCGACCGGCCGCAGGCGCCGATGAACGCGTCAGCTACGCCCCGGTTTTAGGCTATGGTGACGCCAATATCACCGAAGGAGCCTGGCATGGGGTTGATCAGTCTGTTGTGGGGCATCCTGGCACTGCTGTGGATGATCCTGGCCCTGATCCCGCTGCTGGGCTGGGGCAACTGGTTCCTGATCCCGTTCGCGGCAGTCGGCGCGGTCATCGCCGCGCTGGGCATCCTGTTCACCCACCCCACCAAGCGCGGCCGGGCCTGGGCCGGGCTGGTGCTCAACGGCATCGTGGTGGTGGTGGGGATCGTGCGCCTGGGCCTGGGCGGCGGCATCGTCTGAGCCCGATCGCCGGTGACACGACCGGCTGCGACCATCGGTCGCAGCGACCGGGCAGCGCCGCGCATCGGCGTACAATTTACCGCTGCCGCTGCGGGCCTGCCGCCGGCCCACGCCCGCCCGGGCGCCACTCCCGCTCTCGATGATCATTCGTCCTCGTCCCCACGGCTGGCAACTGCTGTACATCCTGCGCGGCTCCATCGTTCCGGCGGTGGCCCCCAAGGTGCTGGCGATCCTGCTGCTGTCGATCGCCGTGGCCGCCTTCGCCGAGGTCTGGCACCCGTCGGGCATCGAGCGCGTCTCGGTGGCCCCGTTCACCCTGCTGGGCCTGGTGCTGTCGATCTTCCTGAGCTTCCGCAACAACGCCTGCTTCGAACGCTGGTGGGAAGGCCGCAAGCTGTGGGGCCAGCTGGTCTACGAATCGCGCAGCCTGGCGCGGCTGTGCACGGCGCTGCTGTCAGATGATTCGCCGCGCCGCGCGCGCATCTGTCGGCTCGGGATCGGTTTCGCCCATGCGCTGGCAGCCAAGCTGCGCGGTCGCGATGCCGGGCTGGCCGCGCTGCCCTGGGTGAGCGATGCAGACCACGCGCGCCTGGGCGAACGCCTCAACGTGCCGGACCAGTTGCTGGCGATGATCGCCGCCGACCTGGCCGAGCCGCTGCGCGGCGGCCGCCTCGATCCCATTCTCTACAGCCAGTTCGAGACGCGCCTGCATGCGATGTCCAGCATCCAGGCCGGCTGCGAGCGCATCCTCTCCACGCCGTTGCCGTTCGCCTACACCCTGCTGCTGCACCGCTGCGCGTGGATGTTCTGCGTGCTGTTGCCGTTCGGCCTGGCCAGCTCGCTGGGCTGGGCTACCCCGGTGGTGTCGGCGGTGTTGGCCTACGCCTTCTTCGGCCTGGACCAGCTGGGCGAAGAGATGGAAGAGCCGTTCGGGCTGGAGCCCAACGACCTGCCGCTGGATGCGCTGGTGCGCACCATCGAAATCGACCTGCTCGACAGCCTCGGCGTGGCGCCCCTGCCTGCGCCGCTGCAACCGCATCGTTACCTGCTGCAGTAAACCTGCCGCGTCCTACCGCATTCCGTTACGGAGCAACCCCATGGCCCATCCCGACTACCGCCCCCGCCGCATGCGTCACGACGAGTTCTCGCGCCGCCTGATGCGCGAAAACACGCTCACCACCGACGACCTGATCTACCCGGTGTTCGTGCACGATCTGGCCGGCCGCGCGCCGGTGGCCTCGATGCCCGGCGTGGAGCGGCTGTCCATCGACGAACTGCTCAAGGTGGCCGAGGAAGCGCTGGAACTGGGCATTCCGGTGATCGACCTGTTCCCGGTGATCGACCCGGCCGGCAAGTCGCTCGATGCGGCCGCGGCATGGGACGACAACGGCCTGGCGCAGCGGGCGATCCGTGCGCTGAAGTCGCGCTTCCCCGAGCTGGGCGTGATGACCGACGTGGCGCTGGACCCCTACACCACCCACGGCCAGGACGGCATCATCGACGACAAGGGCTACGTGCTCAACGACATCACCGTCGAGGCGTTGGTGAAGCAGTCGCTGTCGCATGCCGAGGCCGGCGTGGACATCATTTCGCCGTCGGACATGATGGACGGGCGCATCGGGGCGATCCGCCGCGCGCTGGATGCCGCCGGCCACGTCAACGTGCGCATCATGGCCTACTCGGCCAAGTACGCTTCGGCGTTCTACGGCCCGTTCCGCGATGCCGTGGGCAGCTCGGCCAGCCTCGGCAAGGCCGACAAGAAAACCTACCAGATGGACCCGGCCAACGGCGATGAGGCCATGCGCGAGATCGCGCTGGACCTGGAAGAAGGCGCGGACATGGTGATGGTCAAGCCGGGTATGCCCTACCTGGACCTGGTTCGCCGGGTGAAGCAGCAGTTCGGCGTGCCGACCTTCGCCTACCAGGTGAGCGGCGAGTACGCGATGATGAAGGCCGCCTTCGCCAATGGCTGGCTGGACGAACGCGCCTGCGTGCTGGAGTCGCTGATGGGCTTCAAGCGCGCTGGCGCCGATGGCGTACTGACCTATTTCGCGCCGCAGGTGGCGCGTTGGCTGCGGCAGCGCTGACAATACGCGCCCACACGCATACAGGACGACAATGATGCAGACGATGGGATGGGTGCAGTGGCTCACCTGGGGCACCGGGGTCACCGTCTTCGCCGTGGTGATCGGCCTGATCATCCGTGGGGTGCTGCGTGCCGCCAAGCGGCCGCCGGAGCAGCCCTCGGCCGCCGCCCGCGTGGCCCGTGAGAGCCAGTTGGCACCGGCACTGCAGGCGCAGTTGGCCGAATTGAACCAGCGCAAGGACAACGGCGAGATCAGCGAAGCGCAGTACGAACAACAGCGCGCGGCGTTGTTGGCATCGCGCTGAGCGCACCCGCGCGTTCGGTGCGGCCGGGAAAAGCAGCCACGCATGGCGTGGCTCTACCGGGTTCCTGCGGCTGATGCAGGCGGGCCAGGCCACGTTTCCGCAGGGCAACCGCGACCCGGGGGTAGAGCCACGCCATGCGTGGCTGCCTCCCCGGCGCCGATGAACCCTCAGCGGCAGGCCGTCCCCGGCGCCGCCGGCGTCTTCATCCGATAAAGATCCAGCCCGCCGGCACGCGGTGCGCGTGCCGCGCCAGCCACCGTCATTTCCGACGGCTTGGAGGCGTCCACCACCGGCGACCCGGTCTGGCCGTTGGCCGTGTTGAACGACAGCGTCAGCGGCGTGGCCGGCTGGCGGTAGTCACAGCCCACCAGCCACACCTGCGATCCGCTGGCGGTGGCCCGGGTGATCGCCAGCGCGCCGTCGTTGCCCAGCCAGTCGCCGCCCAGCTCGTCGGCCGCGCTGTTGAGCGGCGCCGGCAGCGGCTGGGCCGTATTGAAGCCCCGGCCCTGCGCGGTCGCCACGTACAGGTCGAAGCCACCCTGGGTGTGCGTGCCATTGCGGGCGAACAGCAACGCCTGTCCGTCCGGACGTACGGCCGGACGGCGCTCGTCGTCGGCGGTGTTGACCATCAGCGGCATCGACATGATCGGTCCGAAACCGCCATCGGCGTGGATCATCACGGCATACAGGTCGAAACCGCCGCGCCCGCCGTCACGGTTGGAGGCGAAGTACAGCCAGGCGCCGTCATGGCTGAAGAACGGGTCGAGCTCATCGCGGCCGGTGTTGAGCGCCAGCGGCGTCGGGTCCTGCCAGCGGCCGTCGCGCAACACCGCCTGCCACAGGTCCCAGCCACCGGCGCCGCCGGGGCGGTCGCTGGCCCAGACGATCCGCTGGCCGTCCGGCGAGATCGTGGCCTGGGCCTCGTTGGCCTTGGTCGAGACCACGCCCATGCCCTCGATGCCGAATTCGGAAAGTGCCATCGCCTGCGGCGCGGAGAGTAAACTGGCGCACAGCGCGAGCAGTGACAATGGAGTGCGCATAGCCGCGTCCGTTGGGGGTTTGCGTTCCATTCTAGGCCCGGAGCAGACACACACCCATGACCGCCGACCATTACGCCGTATTCGGCCAGCCCATCGCGCACTCGCAGTCGCCGCGGATCCACGCCGCGTTCGGCCACCAGGAAGGCATCGCGCTGGACTACCGTGCCATCGAGGCCAGCCCGGAGGATTTCGCTGCCGCACTGGAGGCGTTCGCCGCCGAAGGCGGGGTAGGCGCCAACGTCACCGCGCCGCACAAAGAAGCCGCCTTCGCGCTGTGCTCCACCCTGACCTCGCGTGCGCGCCGGGCCGGTGCGGTCAACACGCTGCTGCGCAAGGGCGACCGCTGGCACGGCGACACCACCGATGGCATCGGCCTGGTGCGCGACCTCACCGACCGCCATGGGCTGGACCTGCGTGGCCGCCGCACCCTGCTGATCGGTGCTGGCGGGTCGGCCCGCAGCGTCGCCCCGGCGCTGCTGGATGCCGGGATCCTGGAACTGGTGGTGGTCAACCGCACGCCCGAACGCGCCGATGCGCTGATCGACGCCATGGGCGAGCCGGGCCGGGCGATCACCCGTTACTGGGAAGACATCCGCGAGCTGGGCGACTTCGAACTGATCATCAACGCCACCTCGGCCGGGCGCGACCGCGACGCCGAGTTCAAGCTGCCGCTGGGGCTGGTCAACAGCATGACCACGGCGGTGGACCTCAACTACGGCGAGGCCGCCATCGCCTTCATTGCGTGGGCGCGTTCGGCCGGCTGCCGCAACGTGGTGGACGGGCTGGGCATGCTGGTCGAACAGGCCGCCGAGAGCTTCCTGCAGTGGCATGCGGTGCGTCCGCAGACCGATGCGGTGTATGCCGAACTGCGCGGCGAGAATGCGCTGGCCGGCGAGGACTGAGCGCATGAACCTTGAGATGATGATGTCCGTGCTGGGCATGGTCGCCACGCGCCTGCCGATCCTGATCGCCCTGGCGGTGTCGGTGGTCTGGGTGGTCGACACCCCCCGCACGGCGGTACGCAGCGTGGCGCTGTGGGCGCTGGCGCTGCTGGCGGTGATCGCCGTGGCCGGGCTGGTGCTCAACGTGGTGCCGATGTGGCTGGTGCAGCAGGGCAACTACGATTCGGTGCRCAACCTGTCGCTGTGGCTGGGCGGGGCGCACTTCGTGCTGGGCCTGTTCGACGCGCTGGCCATCGTGTTGCTGGTATGGGCGATGACCCGCGCGCTGCGCACGCGAAACCAGACCCCCGCCGGCTGAACATCGGACCTGCATCCCGGATCTGAACCGGCGCGGAAATCCGCGCCGGTCACTGCCCTCCGCTCGTGAGAAAATACCTGCCGTGATCCAGGCAGGTAGCTCCCGGCGTGACCGAAAAAGTTGAAGCCCCGCGTGCGCTTAACGATGAGATGAAGGCCGCCATCCGCGATGCCTACGCCAAGCTGCAGGCCAATACCCCCGGCTTCAGTACCCGGCGTTCGCAGAGCCAGATGATCGGCGTGGTCTCGCGTGCGCTGTCGCACAGCGGCGGCGTGGGCGTGGTCGAGGCGCCCACCGGCGTCGGCAAGTCGCTGGGCTACCTGACCGCTGGCGTCCCCATCGCCCTGGYCACCAAGAAGAAGCTGGTGATCAGCACCGGTACCGTGGCGCTGCAGTCGCAGCTGGTCGAGCGCGACATCCCCAACTTCCTCAAGGCCACCGGCATCGAGGCGACCGTGGCGCTGGCCAAGGGGCGCACCCGCTACCTGTGCACGCGCAACGCCGCCGAAGCGCATGGCGAGGGGGCGCAGGAAGGCATGTTCGAGGATGAGCAGCCGCTGTTCGACCGGCCGCTGGCCCCGATCGAAATGGACCTGGCGCAGAAGCTGAGCAAGGAATTTCTCGAAGGCCGCTGGAACGGCGACCTCGACAACGCCCCGGAGACCATCAGCAACACGCTGCGCTCGCGCATCACTACGCCGGCCTCCGGGTGCGCGGGGCGCAAGTGCGCCTACTCGGCGCAGTGCGCGGTGCTGCGATCGCGCAACACCGTGCGCGATGCGCRGATCGTGGTCACCAACCACGCGCTGCTGCTGTCGGCGCTGTCCATCGGTGAGAGCGACAACGGCCAGCCGCTGATCGCCGCTCCCTCGGACATGCTGCTGGTGCTCGACGAAGGCCATCACATCGGCAGCGTGGCCATCGACCAGGGCGCGKCCAGCCTGGCCCTGGATGAGATGGCCAAGCGCACCGGTCGCCTGCAGGTGCTGATCGCCGCGTCCTACCGTGCCGTGGACAAGGACAAGCTGGGCAACCTGCTGCCCAACGAAGCCATCGAGGCCGCTGCCAAGGTCAGCAAGCAGCTCAAGGCGTTCCGCGATGTGATCGACCGCAGCTGGCGCCCGGACCCGTCCGCGCAGGAGCCGATGTGGCGCGCCCCGAACGGGCGCCTGCCGGAGATCTGGATGGCCGATATCGAGGCCATCGCCGACGACACCCGCAGCCTGTTCAACTGGGCCCATGCCGCGCTGGCGCAGGTGGCCAAGGGCAAGCCCGAGGACGCCGCGCGCGAGCGCCTGCAGCGCAACCTCGGCATGGCGCTGGAAATGATCGAGCAGCAGCACAACCTGTGGACCGCCTGGCGCCGTGAAGACAAGGACGGCCAGCCGCCGATGGCGCGCTGGGTGACGATGTCGCGCGAGGGGGATTTCATCCTCCACGGCTCGCCGATCTCGGCCGCGCACGTGCTGCGCAAGCTGCTGTGGGACGAAGTGGATTCGGTGGTGATGACCTCGGCCACGCTCACCGGCGGCGGCGATTTCCAGTCGCTGGCCATTGACAACGGCATTCCCGAAGATGCCGAGCTGGTCTCGCTGTCCTCGCCGTTCGACCTGCCCAACCAGGCCCAGTTGATCGTGCCGGCGTTCCCGGTCACCCCGGACGACAAGGAAGGGCACCCCAAGGAAGTGGCCAAGTACCTGGTGCGGGAGCTGGACTGGGGCAAGGGCAGCATCGTGCTGTTCACCTCGCGCTGGAAGATGGAAAAAGTGGCCGAGCTGATGCCGGCCGCGCAGCGCAAACGGGTGCTCGTGCAGGGTGAGAGCGCCAAGCAGAAGATGATCGACGAGCACCTGCGGCGCACCGCGGCCGGGGAGGGCTCGGTGTTGTTCGGGCTGAACTCGTTTGGCGAAGGCCTGGACCTGCCGCGCGAGGCCTGCACCACGGTGGTGATCACCCAGGTGCCCTTCGCGGTGCCGACCGATCCGCAGACCTCCACCTTGAGCGAGTGGTTCGAAAGCCGTGGGTTGAATGCGTTCAACCTGATCGCGATCCCGCACGCGCTGCGCACGCTGACCCAGTTCTCCGGCCGTCTGATCCGTACGTCGACCGACACCGGCCGGGTGATCATCCTCGACTCGCGCCTGCTCACCCGCCGTTACGGCAAGCGCATCATCGATTCACTACCGCCGTTCAAGCGGGTGATCGGCTGACGCGGCATAGCAGCGCCACGCACGCCCGGTAGAGCCACGCCATGCGTGGCTGCATTTCGCAGATGGATGGGGTTGGCCGGGCATCCAGCCACGCGTGGCGTGGCGCTACCGCGTCAGCCTTCCAGCTTGGACAGGTCGCGTACCGCGCCCTTGTCGGCACTGGTGGCCAGCAGCGCGTAGGCCTTCAACGCACCGGTGACCTTGCGCGGGCGTGCCTCGCGCGGCTTCCAGCCCAGTGCATCCTGCTCGGCGCGGCGCGCGGCCAGCGTGGCGTCATCGACCAGCAGATCGATGCGCCGCGCCGGGATATCGATGCGGATACGGTCGCCTTCGCGGACCAGACCGATCACACCGCCGGACGCGGCTTCCGGGGACGCATGGCCGATCGACAGGCCCGAGGTGCCGCCGGAAAAACGGCCGTCGGTGAGCAGCGCGCATTGCTTGCCCAGGCCCTTGGATTTCAGGTAGCTGGTGGGGTACAGCATTTCCTGCATGCCCGGGCCACCGCGCGGGCCTTCGTAGCGGATCACCACCACGTCGCCGGCCACCACGGTGTCGGCGAGGATGCCGGCCACGGCCGCGTCCTGGCTCTCGAACACGCGCGCATTGCCCTCGAACACATGGATGGATTCATCCACGCCGGCCGTTTTCACCACGCAGCCATCCGGCGCCAGGTTGCCGCGCAGCACCGCCAGCCCGCCTTCGGCCGAGTAGGCATGGGCAACCGCGCGGATGCAGCCTTCTTCACGATCCACGTCCAGCGTCGGCCAGCGTGTGGCCTGGCTGAAAGCGATCTGGGTGGGGATGCCGGCCGGGCCGGCACGGAAGAAGTCGCGCACTTTTTCATCCTCGCTCACCGCGACATCCCAGCGCGCAATCGCCTCGGCCAGCGTGCGGCTGTGCACGGTCGGCACGTCGGTATGCAGCAGGCCGCCACGCGCCAGTTCACCGAGGATGCCGTACACGCCACCGGCGCGGTGCACGTCTTCCATGTGGTACTTCGGGGTGTTCGGCGCGACCTTGCACAACTGCGGCACGCGTCGCGACAGCGCGTCGATGGCCTGCAGGTCGAAATCCACCTCGGCTTCCTGCGCGGCAGCCAGCAGGTGCAGGATGGTGTTGGTCGAACCGCCCATGGCGATGTCCAGGGTCATCGCGTTCTCGAACGCGGCCATGCTGGCGATGGTGCGCGGCAGGGCGTTGGTGTCTTCACCGCCGTACCAGCGATGGCACAGCTCCACGACCAGGCGCCCGGCGCGGCGGAACAGCTGCTCGCGGTCGGCATGGGTGGCCAGGGTCGAGCCGTTGCCGGGCAGCGACAGGCCGAGCGCTTCGGTCAGGCAGTTCATCGAGTTGGCGGTGAACATGCCCGAGCAGGAGCCGCAGGTGGGGCAGGCGCTGCGCTCGTATTCGGCCACCTTCTCATCGCTGGCGCTTTCATCGGCGGCGATCACCATCGCATCCACCAGGTCCAGCTTGTGCTCGGACAGCCGCGTCTTGCCCGCTTCCATCGGCCCGCCGGAGACGAACACCACCGGGATGTTCAGGCGCAACGCGGCCATCAACATGCCCGGGGTGATCTTGTCGCAGTTGGAGATGCACACCAGCGCATCGGCGCAGTGCGCGTTGACCATGTACTCCACCGAGTCGGCGATGATCTCGCGGCTGGGCAGCGAATACAGCATGCCGTCATGGCCCATGGCGATGCCGTCATCCACCGCGATGGTGTTGAACTCTTTTGCGACGCCGCCGACCTGCTCGATCTCGCGGGCCACCAGCTGGCCCAGGTCCTTGAGGTGCACGTGGCCGGGCACGAACTGGGTGAACGAGTTGGCGATGGCGATGATCGGCTTGTGGAAATCGCCATCGGTCATGCCGGTGGCGCGCCACAGGGCGCGGGCGCCGGCCATGTTGCGGCCGGCGGTGGACGTACGGGAGCGGTATTCAGGCATGGTGGCTGGCAGGATCGGGCGGGCCGTGGGGGCGCGTTTCGCCTCGATTCTGCCGAAAAATTCCGGTTGCGTTTGCAACCACCTTCGCCGCTGCCGCAGCGACGGCGCCCAAGACGGTCCAGGCGAATGCTGAAACGTCGTTCATCTTCCGCGCTTTGCCGGTTTTGGTTGTTCGCGACGATGAGGCATGATTGAGGGGATAACCGCATTGGGGGGCATGACGCCATGAAACGTTCCAGGACCACCGCGCTGCTGTTGATGAGCGCCGCGCCGCTGCTGTTCACCGCCTGCCAGAAGGACGACGCCGTCAAGGTGCAGGAAGGGTTGTACACCTCGGTGCAGGCCTGTACCGAGGCCACCGGCGATCCGTCCAGCTGCCGCACCGCCTTTGCCAACGCGCAGAAGCAGTCGGCCGATGCCGCCCCCAAGTACGCCTCGCGCGAAGCCTGCCAGGCCGATTACAGCGCCGAGCAGTGCGTGGAACAGAAGACCTCCACCGGCCATTCGTTCATCGGTCCGATGATGATGGGCTTTTTCATGTCGCAGATGCTCGGCAACCGTGGCGCCGGCCTGGCGCAGGCGCCGGCCGCCAGCCCGGCCTATCAGGACAAGGCCAACGGCTGGGCGCGCCCGGCCCCGGGTGGCAGYGGCGGCTTGAACACCGCCAGTGGCATCGGCGCGGGCAAGGCTGGCCTGGCCCCGGTCAACGCCACCCCCAACCGTGCCGTCACGGCCAGCCGCGGTGGCTTCGGCAGCACCAGCAGCGGCCGCAGCAGCGTCGGCGGCTGACCGATGCAGCGCGTGCGTATCGCCGAGCGCAGCCAATGGCGCGCTCGGGCGGAAGAGTCCGGCTTCCGCTTCCACACCATCGACGGCCTGCCGTACTGGGACGAGAGCGCGTATTACGCCTTCACCCTGCGCCAGATCGAGCAGGACATCGAAGACCCCAGCGCCGAGCTGCATGCAATGGCGATGGGGCTGGTGGACGAAGTGGTCGGCAGCGAGCAGTTGATGGACCAGCTGGCGATCCCGCCGCAGTTCCGCGACTGGATCGCCGACAGCTGGCGGCGCCGCGAACCGCATCTGTATGGCCGGCTGGATTTCGCCTACGACGGCAACGGCCCGGCCAAGCTCTACGAGCTCAATTACGACACCCCGACCTCGCTGTTCGAAGCCTCCTTCTTCCAGTGGCAATGGCTGGAAGACCAACGCAACCAGAACCGCTTGCCGCCCCACGCCGACCAGTTCAACGCGATCCATGAAGCGCTGGTCGAGCGTTTTGCGCAGCTCTCCGCGCAGTTGCCACCACCGCTGTATTTCAGTGCGGTGGGCAGCTCGGAGGAAGACCAGGGCACGGTCGCCTACCTGCGCGACTGCGCCGCCCAGGCCGGGCTGCGCGGCGAGGCGATTGCCATCGAAGATATCGGTCTGTCCGAAGACGGCCGCTTCACTGCGTTGGACGACACGGTGATCGGCAGCCTGTTCAAGCTGTACCCGCTGGAAGACCTGATGACCGAGACGTTCGGTCAGGCCTTGCCGGCCTCGGGCGTGCAGCTGCTGGAACCGGCGTGGAAGGCGATCCTGAGCAACAAGGGCGTGCTGCCGCTGCTGTGGCAGCGTCACCGCGGCCACCCGAACCTGCTCGCCGCCGAGTTCGACGATGGCAGCGAGCTGCCGCGTGGCTGGGTGCGCAAGCCGCTGTTCTCGCGCGAAGGCGCCAATGTTGCCATGCACCTGGCCGACGGCAGCTGGCAGGAAAGCGAAGGTCCCTACACCGGTCCGGCGATCCGTCAGGCCGCGCATCCGCTCACCCGTTTCGACGGCGGCTACCCGCTGGTCGGCAGCTGGGTGGTGGGCGACCAGGCCTGTGGCATGGGCATCCGCGAAGACAGCAGCCGCATCACCCGCGACAGCGCCCGCTTCGTGCCGCACGCGATCATCGACGAAGCACCGATGCGCATTTACGTCTGACCCATCCAGGCGGTCCACGACCACGGGCGTGGCCTACAACAACCCGTCACGCTTCACCGCCAGATACCGCTCCACCAGCGCGCCCGGCAGCGCATCGGCGGTGACGTCCAGCACCATCACCCCATGGCTGCGCAGCGCCTCGTGCGCGTCGCTGCGTTGCTGCAGGTAGCGCGCGATGGCGCCGGCCTGGGTGGCGTCCTGCAGCGTCTCCACGTCCTGGGTGAGCGCCTCATCCAGCTCGCGCTCGCGCAGGCTGGCCACGCACACCAGGTGCTGGCGCTGCAGCAGGCGCACCGCGGCGAGCAGGTCTTCAATGTCTTCATCGCGCACGTTGGTGACCAGCATCACCAGCGAGCGGCGCCGCTGYCGCAGCGACAGCTCGGTGGCCGCAGCGAGGTAGTCGGTGGCCACCGGGGTGGCCTGCAGGTCGTAGCTGGCGCGCAGCAACCGGTCGATGGCGCCCATGCCGCGCTGCGGTGCCACCCAGCGCGTATCGCCGCCGCTGGCGAACAGGCCCACGCCATCCCCCTGGCGCAGCGCCAGGTAGGCCACCACCAGCGCCGCATTGAGCACATGGTCGAAGTGCGACAGCCCGCCTTCACTGGCCATCATCCGGCGACCGGTGTCGATCATCAGCATCAACTGCTGGTTCTTTTCGTCCTGGTATTCGCGCGAGATCAGCTTGCGCGCGCGCGAGGTCGCCTTCCAGTCGATCTGGCGCAGGCTGTCGCCGATGCGGTACTCGCGCATCTGGTGGAAATCGGTGCCTTCGCCACGCCGCCGCTTCAGGTGCGCGCCGACCAGCCGCGAGGCCTGTTCGGCACTGAACAGGGCAAAGCGGGTGAGCGGTGCGAAGTTGGGATACACCCGCACCGTCAGTGCCGGTGGCAACGTGCGGCGCTGCCGCCACAGCCGCCACGGTGCATGCACGCGCAGGTGCACGCCCTCGAACACGAAGCGCCCGCGCGCGGTCGGGGTGAGGCTGTACTGAAAACTGCTGGCGACCAGCGGCTTGAGCGTCAACGCGCGCGGCAGGCCCTGCAGCGTCCACTGCCCGGGCACCAGGTCGAACACGTCCACGCGCTGGCGCAGGCTGGACTCCAGCCGCAGGGTCACCGGCCGCGCCACGTTCAGGGCCAGGGCCTCGGGCAGTTCGCGCTGCAGGCTGGGCGAGGGCTGTCGACGCAGCCGCAGCAGGTCGACGAGCGCCACCAGCGCGATCGCCGCGCCCATGGCACCCCAGCTCCAGCGTGGCCACAGCCCGAAGGCCACCGGCAGGCCAAGCAGGCTCCATGCCAGCACCAGGGCGAGCAGCAGCGGGGCTGGCCTCATCGGCCGCCCCACGCGCGATCAGCGTTACGCCCAGGGCTCATTTGCGCGGCGCTTCCACCTTGGCCAGCAGCGCGTCCAGTGCGTCGTCGGCGCTCTGTCCTTCGATCTGCAGTTCCGGGGCCAGTGCGATGCGATGACGCAAGGCCGGCTTGGCGATGTCGCGGACATCGTCGGGGGTGACGAAGTCGCGCCCGGCCAGTACCGCCTGTGCGCGCGCGGCACGCACCAGCGCGATGCTGCCACGCGGACCGGCGCCGAGCGCGATGCCCGGCCAGTGGCGCGTGGCGGCGACGATCCGCACCGCGTAGTCGATTACTTCCGGGTCGACGGTGATCGCCGCGGTGGCCTGCTGCAGTGCCACCACCTCGGCGGCGGTCAGCACGCGCGGCACCTGGGACAGATCGAAGTCGGCCGCACTGCGCCCGGTGGTGATCGCATCGACCATGCGCTTCTCGTCTTCCACCGACGGATAGTCGATCAGCACCTTGAGCAGGAAGCGGTCCAGCTGCGCTTCGGGCAGCGGGTAGGTGCCTTCCTGTTCGACCGGGTTCTGGGTGGCCAGCGCCAGGAACGGCGGAGTCAGCGCGAACGCCTTGCCTTCGATGGTGACCTGGCCTTCCTGCATCACTTCCAGCAGCGCCGACTGGGTCTTGGCCGGTGCACGGTTGATCTCGTCGGCCAGCAGCAGGTTGGTGAACACCGGGCCGCGACGGATCTTGAAGCTCTCCGACTTGGGGTCGTATACCGCATGCCCGCTGACATCGCTGGGCATCAGGTCGGGGGTGAACTGCACGCGGCCGTAGTCCAGCTCCAGCGCCTGGGCCAGGGCACGCACCAGCAGGGTCTTGCCCAGCCCGGGCACGCCTTCGATCAGCACGTGGCCACCGGCCAGCAGCGCGATCAGGATCTGGTCCAGCACCTCGGGCTGGCCGATGAAGGCACGTCCGACCGCTTCGCGCACGGCATCGACGCGTTCGACCACGCTGGGACCGGACAGGCCGGCCGGGGCCGGCGCGGGTTCGGCAGGAGACAGCGGTGGCAGCAGCGGTGGGGTCGGCTCGGTCATAGCAGGTTTCTCATCTGGATCAGCAGGCGGATGCGCTCGCGCAGACCGGGCAGGTCCTGCGAGGCCGGAGCGTTCAACGCAGTCTGGACGCGGGCATGCGGCCAGTGCAGCAGGGTGGCGATGGCGTGCACCTGCGCCTCGCCGTTCAACGCGGCGGCGGTGGGTGCGCGCCGACGCAGGCGGCCAAGGAACGAACGCCGCACCGCGTCGTACAACAGCGGGGCCTTGCCGTAACGCAGCAGGTGTTCGCCGCTGGCGCGCACGTGTTCCAGCAGCGAGCGGCGCTCGATCGCCGGCGACGGCAACAGGCTGCCCATGCGCTGCGCGCGCTGCCACAGCCAGCCAAGCAGGGCCAGCAGCAGCGGCACCCATACCGGCCAGCCCTGGTAGAAGAGACGGTTCCACAGCGACGGCGGTCGCGCGCCGTACACCAGCCACACGCGGCCTTCGCCGTAGCGAGGCGCCAGCAGGTAGCGGGTCAGGTCGCGGTGCGCCTTGTCGTGCAGGCCGTCGACGTACTCACCCTGCTTTGCATCGGGCTTGTCGAGCATGGCTGGGCGGCCCATGCCCTTCATGAAGTCCAGGTCGGCCAGCACGTCCACGCTGCCCTGGCCGTGGCGCAGGCGCGCGAACACCCACCCATACGCGTCACTGTCTGCATCGTCTTCGCCCCAGCCGCGTTCCAGGCGCATGCCTGCCGGCGGCGTCACGCCGAAGCGTCGCCCATGGCAGAATTCCACATGGTGTTCGTCATCGCGCACATGGAAGGGCTGGCAGCCGCTGCCGTAGTCGATGGCGTCCACGCCCAGGGCGTCCAGCAATGGCCCGTTGCCGTCGATATCGGCCGGCGTGCTGGGCGGTGTGCGCACGATCAGATGGCCGCCCTGCGCCACCCACGTCAGCAGCGCGCGCGCGGTGGGCGGCGGCAGGGTGGTCGTGTCCTGCAGCAGCACCAGGGTGTCGTGCGGCTTGAGCGACAGGGTTTTCAGGTCCACGCGCGGGTGCGAATGGACCTCGATGCCGTCGGCGCGCAGCGCCTGGCCCAGCACATACAGTGGGTTGTAGCGGGCTTCACCCTGCGGCGGCAGCTGCTCGGTTTCGGTCACCCGGTGGTGGGTACGCAGGAACAGGATGGTAAGCGGCACGCCAAGCACGAGCACGCCCAGCATCACCAGCAGCCAGCGCAGGCGCGTACTCATGCGCGCCACCGGAACTGCTGCTGCAACGTACTGGCGAGCGTGGCGAACGCCTCGTCATCGGGCAGGCGGCCGGCGTAGGCGGCGTACTGCCAGACCCGCACGATGCGCTCGAACAGGGCGCGGTCGGCCGCCTCGGGCATGCGCCGCGACACGCGCAGGCACTGCGCCTCGGTGGCACCGGGCGGCAGCGCGGTCTGCGCGCGTTCGCTCATCGATTCCACGCTGGCCCGGTACAGCAGCGCCAGCGCTTGGCGCGGACGTCCCTGCTGCCATAGCGCACGCGCACGCGCGGCGGCATCCGGAGGGACTTCATCGGGCACGGTGATGTCATCTTCGACGACCGTCGATACCGTGTCGCGCGAGGCCTTGCCGGTGCCGCGCAGCCAGCGCAGCCAACGCGGCGCGGTGGCGACCAGGATCAGGAGCAGCACACCGACCATGCCCCACAGCAACCACTCGGCGATCTGCGCCGGCAGCAGCGGTCCCTTGCGAGCCGTGTCGCGCTTGGCGGCGCTGTCGTCGTCCTTTTTCTTTTCCTTCTTCGCCGGATCCTGTTGGGTACGCTCCCAATGGGTCACCTGGCGGGTCGGGCTCTGCAGCGGATCTTCATAGGCACGTTGCACGGCCTGGCGGAAGCCGGCCGTGTCGACGTCGCCGTTGCCGAAGATCGCCGCCGGTGTATTGCCGGGGTCGTTGGCGTAGGTGAGCGGGGTGTCGTCGACGTCTTCTTCTGCTTCTGCCTCTGCCTCTGCGTCCTCCTCCTCGCCGCCCTGCGCGGTCGCAGACGCGGGGGTGTCGCGCTGCTGGGCCTGCACCCCGCCGGTCGGCCAGACCAGCACCAGGGCCAGCATCAGCAGCGGTGCGGCCTGCTGCAGGCGGTCGCGCAGGCGGCGGAAGGCGATCTCCACGTCCCAGGCTTCCATCTCGGTGCGCCGGTTGAGGTACAGGCCGAAGCCGGCGCCCACGTAGAACGGCCCGATCAGACTGATGGCCAGCCAGGACAGCAGGTTGAAGCCGAACCTGGCCCAGGCCGGTGTGTCCTCGCTGACCATCGCCCACGCCGCACGCCAGGAATCGGACAGCAGCTCGAACGGGACGAACATGAACACCGCCGCGATCCCGCCCACCACCAGCGCGACCTCGAAGGCCATGCACGTCACCGTCAGCAGGATCGCATGGCCGACCGCCGCACCGGCCACGGCGCGACGGCGTGCGCCGCGATGTTCAACCGCGTTGCCTTCCAGCAGGTTGACCGGCATCAGCAGTGAACGCAGTGGACTGAAGCGGCGCCAGCCCAGGTAGCCCCAGAAGCCGCTCCAGCCCCACGCGCGTTGCGCGCGCAGCGTCTGCAAGGCGCTCGGCGCATCGCCGAAGATACCGCGCGAGATCACATACAGCGCCAGCCGGTCGAACACCGGCGTGAGCCACCACATCAGCAGCCACGCCCAGCCGAACGTATCGGTCCACCATGCCAGTGCGTTGACCAGCGCAAACAGCGGCAGGCCCAGCAGCAGYCACGGCAGCCAGATCGCCCGCGCATGCCGGCGCACCAGCGCGGTGCCCAGTTCCACCGCTTCCCAGCCGCTGCGTGCACGCAGCACCACGTTGAGCTGGTCAATGCGCATGCGCGCTCCCGCGTCCACCGCGCCACAACCAGGCAAACACCGCGCTCCACAGCACCGCGGCGACGGCGTACTTGCCCCAGGCAGGCACCGCGGCGATCGAGGACCAGAACGCTTCGATGAAGGCGGCCACCAGCAGCATCGCGGCCACGCCCAGGCACAGCCGCGCGCCGATCACCCCGCCTTCGACCAGCGCATCGATGCGCCGCCGCCGGCCGGGCGCAAGCAGTTTCATGCCCAGCTGCAGGCCCGCACCGCCGGCGATGACGATCGCAGTCAGCTCGAACGCGCCGTGCCCGACCACGAAGCGCCAGAACGGATCGCCGTGGCCGATGTGCTGCAGGKGGCCGGCCACCGCGCCGATGGTGAGCCCATTGAACACCAGCACCAGCACCGTGCCGACCCCGGCCAGCAGGCCGCTGGCGAAGGTGCGCAGACCGATGCTGATGTTGTTCATGATGTAGTGGCCGAACATCATCCAGTCGGTGCCGCTGTCGCGCCCAAGGTGCGCGGAGGCCGGATCGTACATGCGCTCCATCGCCGCGATCTCGGCGTTGCCCATCAGCAGATGGATGAATGCCGGATACCACTGCACCAGCGCGAACGTGCCCACCAGCGGCAGCACGAACAGCGCGGTGGCCACCCACATGCTGCGCGCCTGGCTGCGCACCAGCTGCGGGAAATCGGCGAACAGGAATTCCAGCGCACGCCGCCAGCGCGGTGGTGGAGTGCGGTAGAGCAGGCCGTGGCCCTGCTGCATCAGCCCCTGCAGGCGCGCCACCAGCTGCGGGCTGTAACCGCGCTTGCGCGCCAATGCCAGCTGCTGGCACAGGCGTCGATATCGCTGCGGAATGTCTTCGTCGTTGAGTGCATCATCGGCCACCTGGCCGCGCGCGCCGCGTGCGTTGTCGCCCCGCAGCGCCATCCAGCGTTCCAGCGCCTGCCACTCACCCTGGTAGCGGGTGACGAACTGTTCCTGCCTCATCGGCGCCCCAGCAGCCAATTGGCCATGGCGTACAGACGCAGCACCCCGACCTGCCCGCCACCGCCACTGAGCGGTGCGACGATCGCCGCCAGTTCCTGCTGGCGCGGCGAGGACAAGCGCGATGCGCGCTCGGCGAAGGCGACCACCGCGGCCTGTTCGGCCGGCTGCAGCGGTTGGGGCGGGGCCAGCACGGTGTCGATGGCCACGCTGCCCAGCACCGGGCGGGCGCGGTCGTGCACCACCACGGTGCCGGCGACCAGGTCGCCGAGGCGGCGGCCATGCGCGTCGAACAGGCTCGACAGCAATCCCACCGCATAGCCGAACGGCAGCATGTCCACGGTGCGCAGCAGGTTGCGGGTGATCGCGGCCATCCAGCCGATCGGCGCACCGTCGCGTGCCACTACGCGCAGACCGAGCGCACGCTTGCCCAGCGTGCGGCCCCACACCGCTTCCTGCACGATGGTGTAGGCCCACATCAGCAGGAACATCAGCGCCAGGTACAGGCCCTTGCCGAAATCGCCGAGGAAGGCCAGTGGAATGCTGAGCAGCAGCAGCGCGCCGAAACGGACCGCGAAATCGATCGCCCAGGCCAACGCACGCGGCACCGGGCCGGCGGCGGGCAGGTGCAGCGGCACGCCTTCGGGCGTGATCACTTCACGGTAGGTATCCAGCATCGTCGCGCTCATGAGCGCGCACGGTGGGAAAGATGGACCCGGAATCCTCTCCGGTCTGCTGCCTGGGTGGGCATGCGGTTCTCGACTGCTTCCTGGTCGGCTGTGGACTTTACCGTGCAGGCGTGCCGATGCCCAGCATCGGCGCGGCCGCAGGGGCGGATGCGACCGGGGCGGCCGCGATCATCCCAGGTACTTGTCCTTGAGCCGCACGTAGTGGTCGGCCGAGTAGTGCAGCGATTCGATCTGCTTGTCGGTGAGGGTGCGCACCAGGCGTGCCGGGTTGCCCACCCACAGTTCGCCCTCGCCGACCACCTTGCCCGGACCGACCACCGCGCCGGCGCCGACGAAGCCATGCCGCTCCACCCGCGCACCGTCGAGGATGCAGGCGCCCATCCCGATCAGGCTGTAATCGCCGATGGTGCAGGCATGGATGATCGTGCCGTGGCCAACCGTGACCCCCTCGCCGATCAACGTGGGGAAGCCTTCCAGGTTGTAAGGGCTGTGGTGGCTGACATGGATGATGGTGCCGTCCTGGATGTTGCTGCGCGCACCGATCCGCACATGGTTGACGTCGCCGCGGATCACCGTCCCCGGCCACACCGACACGTCATCGCCCAGCACCACGTCACCGATGATGGTGCAGGCCGGATCGATGTAGCAGCGCTCGCCGATGACCGGCAGCGTGTCGAGGAAGGGGCGGATGGGGGACATGCGGTAACTCCGGCAAGGCAGGGGCGGACGGCCGCCTGCGCCACCGTCCCGATGCCATGATGATAACGCGGGCCTGCGCGGCGCCACGCCCGCGCTGCCAAGCGCGTAGAGCCGACCGTTGGTCGGCTTTACGCTTTTACGCGACGCGGGCGCGGCGCGCGCGTTCCAGGTGCACCAGCAGCAGCGAAATCGCTGCCGGGGTCATGCCGGGGATGCGCTGGGCCTGGCCGACGGTCTGCGGGCGCACGCGCTCGAGTTTCTGCTGCACTTCGGCCGACAACCCGCGCACGCCGGCGTAGTCGAAATCGCTGGCGATGGCGGTGTTCTCATGGCGCTGCTGGCGCTCGATTTCGTCGCGCTGGCGATCCAGGTAGCCGGCGTACTTCACCCCGATCTCGACCTGCTCGGCCACCTTCGGGTCGGCCACGGCCGGGCCCAGTGACGGCACCTGCATGAGCTGGGCGTAGTCCAGCTCCGGGCGCTTKATCAGATCCAGCACGTTGGTTTCGCGGCTGACCGCTACGCCCAGGGTGGCTTCCACTTCGCGGCCGAGCGCATTGCCCGGCGTGGCCCACAACGCGCGCAGGCGTGCCGATTCGCGGGCGACCGCTTCCTGCTTGGTCTGGAAGGCCGCCCAGCGGCGCTCGTCGACCAGGCCCAACTCGCGGCCCAACCCGGTCAGGCGCACGTCGGCATTGTCTTCGCGCAGCTGCAGCCGGTATTCGGCGCGGCTGGTGAACATGCGGTACGGCTCGGTGGTGCCGTGGGTGATGAGGTCATCGACCAGCACGCCCAGGTAGGCCTCGTCGCGACGCGGGCACCAGCCGGCGTCCCCGCGCACGTGGCGCGCGGCGTTGAGGCCGGCCAGCAGCCCCTGCGCGGCGGCTTCTTCATAGCCGGTGGTGCCGTTGATCTGGCCGGCGAAGAACAGCCCGGACACGCTCTTGGTCTGCAGGGTGTTGTCCAGGCCGCGCGGGTCGAAGAAGTCGTATTCGATCGCATAGCCGGGACGGGTGATGTGCGCGTTCTCGAAGCCGCCGATGCTGCGCACCAGTGCCAGCTGCACATCGAACGGCAGCGAGGTGGAGATGCCGTTGGGATAGATCTCCACCACGTCCAGGCCTTCGGGCTCGACGAAGATCTGGTGGCTGGCCTTCTCGGCAAAGCGCACCACCTTGTCTTCGATGGACGGGCAGTAACGCGGGCCGATGCCTTCGATCTGGCCGCTGTACAGCGGCGAACGGTGCAGCGCGGCACGGATGATCTCGTGGGTGCGCTCGCTGGTGTGGGTGATCCAGCAGCTGACCTGGGCCGGATGCTCGGACACATCGCCCAGGTAGGACATCACCGGGCGCGGGTCATCGCCGGGCTGCTCGTCCATCACGCTGTAATCGAGCGAGCGGCCATCGATGCGCGGCGGGGTGCCGGTCTTGAGGCGGTCGATCACGAACGGGCGCTCGCGCAGGCGTGCGGCCAGCGTGGTGGCCGGCGGGTCGCCCATGCGCCCGGCGGCGTACTGGGTCTGGCCGACGTGGATCTTGCCGGCCAGGAAGGTGCCGGCGGTGAGTACCACGGCGGCGGCATGGAAGGTCAGCCCGGTCTGGGTGACCGCGCCGCGCACGGTGTCGCCGTCGATCAGCAGGTCGTCCACCGCCGCCTGGAACACGATCAGGTTGGGCTGGGCTTCCACGATCTGCCGGATCGCCATGCGGTACAGGTTGCGGTCGGCCTGGCAGCGGGTGGCGCGCACCGCCGGACCCTTGGACGCATTGAGGGTGCGCCACTGGATGCCGGCGCGGTCGGCGGCATGGGCCATCGCTCCGCCCAGGGCGTCGATCTCCTTGACCAGGTGGCCCTTGCCGATCCCGCCGATGGCCGGGTTGCAGCTCATCGCGCCGATGGTTTCCACGTTGTGGGTCAGCAGCAGGGTGCGCGCGCCACTGCGCGCGGCCGCCAGCGCCGCTTCGGTGCCGGCGTGGCCGCCGCCGATGACGATGACGTCGTAGCGGTAGAAGGAGTCAGTCATGGCGGAGGAGCTCGGGACGGGGCCGGGCGGCCCAGGATCAGCCCTGGAGTCAGGGCGCGGGTGGCGATTTTAGCGCCATTCGTCGGGGGGCACGAAATCAACCCTCAAGTTGGCACGTTTTCTGCAGATAACCCAATAGCACCCAGGATGGCAGGCGCTTTGCGCTACGGACCGGAATTGGAACAGGGGCCGGTCCATGCGCATCCCGGGGAAGCAGAAGGGTCGACAGTCGGGGGACTGTCGGCCCTGTTTTTTTTCCGGGACCGGCCACGGGCGGGCGCCAAAGACAGAAGGCCCCGCCAATGGCGGGGCCTTCTGCGTTGTAGGTGCCGACATCCGACGGGGCCGGAACAGGGGGGATCCAGAGTTTCCCGCCGGATATCGACATAGAACTGCATGTGACGCGTTCTGTCGCTTTTGTCACTTTGCGACCGAAGCCGTCACCACCTGACTAGATTGAACCGGGTGGGTGGTGAAAATCAAGACGGCTCAGGGCTCAACTGTGCGCTGGTGCAAATTGTTCATGTTCCGCCACGGCGAACCATTCGACCGCTGGGCTGGGCGCGGGGCCTGCTGGGCCGGGCGCGACTGCGGCGGCGGCGAGGGACGCTGCTGCTGTTGCGGGCGGCCGACCGAATCCATGTTCCGCCACGGCGAGCCGCCGTTGTACGACGGACGCGGGCGATCCGGACGCAYCGGCGGATTTCCGCCGTTGCCCGGGCGCGGCGGCGGCCGGTGGTTGTGCGGCGGGCGATAGTTCGGGTACGGACGGTAGTTGGGATAGCCGTAGCCGTAGCCACCGCCATACCCGCCGCCGTAATAGCCGCCACCGTAGTAGCCACTCCCGTAACCGTAGGACGGATAGCCGTACGGGTAGCGATACTCCAYCGACGGCGCGCCGTGGTAGTAGCCGCTGCCGCCACCGCCACCGCCACCGCCGACATAGTCGTAGGTGGCGCAGCCGGACAGGGCCAAGAGCAGGCCACCGGCGAAGATCAGGCGCATTTTCATGATGGGGTCCCCCCGAGGGTATGGAGCCAGCTTCGGCCCGGCGCATTGAATCGGCCCTTAACTCAGCCCCGATCCGATGAATGATTGCCATGTTGGCACGCGCGACCGGCGCGATGCGAACCGTGGGCATACGTTAATCTTGCGTCATGAGCGATTCACCCTTGCCCTGTGTCGACGACCTCCTGGCGGCCGCCGCACGCATTGCCCCGTATGCCAGCGTGACCCCGGTACTGCAGTCGCACGTGCTCGACGGGCTGGGGGGCGCGTCGCTGGCGTTCAAGGCCGAGCACCTGCAGCGCGGCGGCGCCTTCAAGTTCCGCGGCGCCTGCAATGCGGTGTGGTCGCTGGAGCCGGAGCAGGCCGCGCGCGGGGTGGTCACCCATTCCTCCGGCAACCATGGCGCCGCGCTGGCGCTGGCCGCGCGTACCCGGGGCATTGCCTGCAACGTGGTGGTGCCCGAGGGGGCAGTGGCCACCAAGCTGGCCAACATCGCCCGGCAGGGCGCTACGGTGTGGCGTTGTGCGGCCAGCATCGAGGCGCGCGAAGCCATGTGCGCCGAGGTGAAGGCCCGGACCGGCGCCAGCCTGGTGCATCCCTATGCCGACCCCCGGGTAATGGCCGGCCAGGGCACGGCAGCGCTGGAACTGCTGCGCAGCCACGGCCCGTTCGACGTGCTGGTGGTGCCGGTCGGCGGTGGTGGTCTGGCCGCCGGCACGCGCCTGGCGCTGCAGGCGGTCGCACCGAACACCCGTCTGGTGCTGGCCGAACCGGAGGGCGCGGCCGACACCGCGCGCTCGCTGGCCGCCGGCGAACGCCGCATCGACTTCACCCCGGCAACCGTCTGCGATGGCCTGCGCACCACCCTCGGCGCGCCCAACTTCGCCCTGCTGCATGGGGCGGCCGAGGTCATCACGGTGCCCGACGCGGCCACCCTGGCGGCGATGCGGCTGCTCTGGCAGGTGCTCAAGCAGGTGGTTGAACCGTCCTCGGCGATCGTGCTGGCCGCGATCCTGTCCGACCCGGCGCGGTTTGCCGGGCAGCGGGTCGGGCTGGTGCTGTCTGGCGGCAATGTCGACCTGGACGCACTGCCCTGGGGGCGCGCATGAGCGGGCACGCGCGGGTGGGCCTGCTCGGCTGGCTGTGGCGGCTGTGCGTCGTGCTGTTCGCCTGGCTGCTCGGGGTGACCGCGTGGATCGTGTGGGTGGGCGAGCGCGACCAGGCCGCCAAGGCCGATGCGATCATCGTGCTGGGCGCGGCGGCCTACGATGCCAAGCCGTCACCGGTGTTCGAAGAGCGCATTCGCCATGGGCTGGACCTGTACGAGCAGGGGTATGCGCCGCTGCTGATCTTCACCGGTGGCTACGGCGGCACCGGGGCGCGCTTTTCCGAATCGCAGGTGGCACGGCGCTACGCGCTCAAGCAGGGCGTGCCGGACAAGGCGATCCTGATCGAGACCGCCTCGCGTACCACCCGGCAGAACCTGATCGAGGCACGCCGGCTCATGGAGCAGCGCAACCTGCACCGGGTGATCATCGTCAGCGATCCGCTGCACATGGCGCGCGCGCTGCGCCTGGCCCGTGAGCTGGGCATCGACGCGCTCTCCTCTTCGACCCCGAGCACCCGCTTCCGCAGCTTCCACACCAGCTGGAAGTTCCTGGTGCAGGAGATCTACTTCTTCCACCGCGACATGTTCCCGGCGTAGAGCCGACCGTTGGTCGGCTGGACCGCTTCCACCAGACATGTTCCCGTCGTAGAGCCGACCGTTGGTCGGCTGGACCACCGACCCGCCACACGGGCAGCCGACCATACGMGTGGCCGACCACACGGCAGCCGACCAACGGTCGGCTCTACGATCAATCGTTCTGCGCCGGATCGGGATCGCCGATTCCACACCAGCTCGAAGTTCCCGGTGCAGGAGATCTACKTCTTCCACCGCGACATGTTCCCGTCGTAGAGCCGACCGTTGGTCGGCTGGACCACCGACCCGCCACACGSGTAGCCGACCATACGAGTGGCCGACCACACGGCAGCCGACCAACGGTCGGCTCTACGATCAATCGTTCTGCGCCGGATCGGGATCGCCGATTCCATACCAGCTCGAAGTTCCCGGTGCAGGAGATCTACGTCTTCCTCCACGACATGTTCCCGTCGTAGAGCCGACCGTTGGTCGGCTGGACCGCCGACCCGCCATACCGGCAGCCGACCACACCGGCAGCCGACCAACGGTCGGCTCCACGCGATCAGCGCGGTCGGCTCAGGGCGTTCTGCGCCGGATCGGGATGGCCGACACCGGCACGCTGGCCACGTCCTGGCCGCGCTCGCGGATCGGGGCGCCGGCCTCGGGTGCCCAGGCATGGGCGTAGATCACTTCCCAGCTGCTGGGCAGCTTGCCGTCGTCGCGGCGCAGCGGCTCGTAGGCCGCGCGTGCGGCGGCAAAGCGTCCGCGTCCAGTCAGTGTGTGCCGGCGATCCTGGCGGGCGTTGGTGGCGCCAATGGCCTGCAGCTCGCGCATCAGTGCGGTCAGGTCGTCGTAGGTGAGGGTGAACAGATCGCGGTCCAGCACCGGATCGCGGAAGCCGGACATCATCAGCGCATCGCCGAACTGCGCGATCGGGKCGAAGCGACTGACATGCGGCACCGCGTCGGCCTGGGCGAAGGCCTCGCGCAGTTCGACCAGCGTGTCCGGGCCGAAGGTGGAACACAGCAGCAGGCCGCCGGGCTTGAGCGCGCGGCGGAAGCCGGCGAACACCGCCGGCAGGTCGTCCACCCACTGCAGGCACAGGTTGCTGTAGATCACATCCACGCTCTGGTCCAGCAGCGGCAGTGCCTGTGCATCGGCGCAGACACGCGAGAACGGTCTCCACCAGCCGGCCTGCTTCTTCGCTTCGCGCAGCATCGGCTCGGCCAGATCGAGGGCGATCACCTGCGCCTTGGGCCAGCGCTTCTTCATCGCCGCGCTGGCATGGCCGGTGCCGCTGCCAATATCCAGCACCACCTGCGGTTGCCGGTCTTCCAGATAGTCCAGCGATTCGAGCAGGCGCTTTTCGACCTCGCGCTGCAACGCGGCGGCGGCATCGTAGCTGTGGGCGGCGCGCGAGAACGCGCGGCGGACGTGGCGGGGATCGAAGCTGGACGTCATGGAAGGCTCACTGCGGAAAACACGATGGCGAAGGTCAGAACGTGCCGGGGTAGGCGCCGCCGTCGATCAGCAGGTTCTGCCCGGTGATGTAGCCGGCGTGCGCGCTGCACAGGAACGCGCAGGCCGCGCCGAACTCATCGGCGGTGCCGAAACGGCCGGCCGGAATGGGGGTGCGCTTGCGCTCGGCCAGCTGGCCGGCATCGATGCCCTGCTGCTGGGCGAGATAGGCGAAGTTGCCGCGCAGGCGATCGGTATCGAACTGGCCCGGCAGCAGGTTGTTGAGGGTGACGTTGTGGGCCACGGTCTTGCGCGCCAGCCCGGCGACGAAGCCGGTCAGCCCCGAGCGTGCGCCGTTGGACAGGCCGAGGATGTCGATGGGGGCCTTCACCGA
>NZ_JBFULO010000013.1:0-25695 GCF_054049855.1 Stenotrophomonas sp. P5_B8
GGTCAACATGGGCGGCAGACTGCTCCCGGCTGCGACGCTGGCGCGTGAAGGGCCGCCATGCACTACTCGGCGGACATCGCCGCCAGGATGCGCGCACGCGAGGTTTCCGCGATGCGGCGACGGCCTTCCAGATCCTGGGTTCCGATGGGCGCCAGAAAATGTACTTCGGCACGGCGTGCCGGTTCCCCCAGCAGGCGCAGGAAATTGGCGAAGAAGCTCTCGCCCGGGCCGAACGCTACGATGGCCTGGGCATCGCCACGCCAACCGTAACGCAGCGCCACCGGCTGCACCGGGACCTGGGCTTCGACCGCTGCCTGGAAGATGCGCGCATGGAACGGGCCCACATCATGGCCACCACGGGTACGCCCTTCCGGGAACACGCCCACCGCCTTGCCCTCGCGCAGGCGCACCACCATTTCCTGCATGACCCCACCGAGCGACTCGGTACTGCCGCGCTGGTGGAAGATGGTCTGGCCGCGCGCGGCCAACCAGCCGACCACCGGCCAGCTGGCAATCTCGCGCTTGGCCACAAAGCCCATCATGCGCTGGCTGTGCAGCATGTTGATGTCGACCCAGCTGACGTGATTGGCCACGAACAGCACCGCGCCCGGCAGCGGCGTACCGATCCGGTGCAAGCGGAAGCCGAAGATCCACATCAGGCCAGTGGACCAGAGGTTCACCGCGGCATGTTCGAACAGGCGGCTGCCCACGCGCATGCGTCCCCACGGCGGCAGCATGGCGATCAGCAAAATCGGCAGGAACAGCAACAGGTGGACCAGCAGCAGCGGTACGCGGTACAGATAACGGCACACACGCGCCACGCCGCCACGTGAGGCCGGGGTGGGGGAAGTCATCTGCGCACGATACCCGAGCGCCGCAGGCTCTGCCAGCCGAAAACGGACAAATCGATGGCAATGCAGGGCCAGACGCCGCAGGCGGTCAAGCGGGTGCCCGGTTGCGGCACGGCGCCGGCGCCGACCATGCGCTGGCGCACTGGGATGGCCGGCGCAACACAGCATCCACGCGTTGGATCGATCAGCCGGGGCGGACCGCCGGCACCACGGCCAGGGTCAACCGCGAGGTGCACACCAGGCGTCCGCCGTCGTCTTCGATACGGATGTCCCACACCTGCGTGCTGCGGCCCACGTGCACCGCACGCGCCGTGCCGGTGACCACGCCGCTGCGCATCGCACGGATGTGGTTGGCGTTGATCTCCAGGCCCACGCAGACCTGCGCGCGGGTATCCACGCACAGGTTGCCGGCGCTGCTGCCGAGGGTTTCGGCCAGCACCACCGACGCACCGCCGTGCAGGATGCCGTAGGGCTGGCGGGTGCGTTCGTCGACCGGCATGGTCGCGCTGATCCAGTCGTCCCCTGCTGCGGTGAAGGCGATGCCGAGGTGTTCGATCAGGGTGTTGCGGCTGAGTGCGTTGAGTGCCTCGATCGACACCGCTTCGCGGAATACCTGGGCCATGCGGCGTCTCCGTGCGACGAGAAAATTACAGGATGGGCACCAGGCCGGCGCCGAAGGCGGTCAGCATGCGCACCAGCAGCCACTTCGGGCCGACGTTGACCTCGGGGAAGTCACCGACCGAGACGTAGCAGGTGTGGAAATCCTTGTCCTGGCGACGCAGCGGTTCGGGACAGTTCGGACCGGGCTGGAATTCGTAATCGGTGGCGTAGCGCCACGGCCAGAAATCCAGCACCGGCAGGGCTTCGGACGCCTTGCCGACGCTGTAGTTCAGGCCCGACAGCACCGGCGGCTTGATCCGCGGCGCGACCGTCCACGAGTTCTGCGGGTGGATGTCGCGCAGGATGCTCTGGGCCAGGGCCTCGGCGAACACCGGGTCGTCGATGATCACCGCGCCTTCGGTGTTGTAGTTCTCGCTGCGCGGGTCGAAGTTGTGCGTGCCGATCACGCCGATGCGGCGGTCCACCACCATCGACTTGGCATGCAGGCCCATGCGCGCGCCGGTACGGGTGACCGGTAGCGGCTTGTTGACCGCCTTGGTGCCCAGGAACGAGGGCCGGGTTTCGGCACGCAGTACGCGACGTTCGACCACGCTGCCGTCGGTGCGGCGGCGCGCGGCCGGTCCAGGCGTGGGCTGGCGCCGGACCGGGTCGGCCGCGGCAGCGGTGCCCGGAGCAGTGCCGAGGTCCACCGGGGGGCTGGCATCGGCACTGCGGCGGTTGCCGCTGCCGGCGTTGCCGCGCGCGTTGCTGCCGGCGGCACTGCCCCCGATCAGGCTACTGCGCTTGCCGTCCGAGGCGGGCGCCTCGCCCAGCGGGGCCGGCAGCAGGTTGCGGTAATCGACCGGGGCATCCAGCGGGAACGGCTTGAACTCGTAAAGGTTGAAGCCCAGCTCGCGCATGTTGCGGCGTTTGTACTTGTAGGACAGCGCGTAGACGATCGGGTTGTCGGTGGCCGCCAGGCTGTTGGTGGAGACCACGATGCGCGGCGGCTGTTCGCGCTTGCGCAGGTCGCGGAACAGCTTGCGCGCCGGCTTGGACAGCACCAGGTAGGGCGTCTGCAGCAGCACTTCGGTCTGCGCGCTGGCGATCAGCGCATCCAACTGCGGCTCGGTGACGTGCTGGCCGTTGGTCGGTTGGTTGGGGCGTTCGCGGCGATGCTTGCGCGGCAGATCGGCGACATAGCGCACCGAGGCCACCGCCAGGGCGGTATCCACGAACGCACGGCTGACGTAGCCCGGGTCGTTGGCCTCGTCGCTGACCCGCTGCAGCCGCTGCGGATTGCGGTAGTCGGGCACCGGCATCTGCGGCGCGCCGGTCTTGAGCAGGGCGGCGCCGACATCGTTGAGGCGTTCGGCCGGGACACTGCGCGGGGCGCGCCAGAACGCGTCGAAGTTGGTCGCCATCTCGCGCACTTCCGGCCCGGCCACCAGCACGTCGCGGTCGCGGAAGTTGTATTCGCTGTCCCAGTCGTAATAGTCGTCCTGGTAGTTGCGTCCACCGACCACGCCGAGCGCATCGTCGATCACCAGCAGCTTGTTGTGCATGCGCTGGTTGAAGCGGCGGAAGCAGCACAGCACGCTGGCGGCGTAGTCGACGTAGTTCAGCCGCGCCTTGCCGAAGGTCGGGTTGTAGACGCGCAGTTCGAAATTCTGGTGGCTGCTGGCCAGCGCACCGAGGATCTGCAGGTCGGAGATCGCCGAGAGCTGGTCGATCAGCACCCGTACCTTGACCCCGCGCCGGGCGGCGGCCAGCAGTTCGTCCAGCACCAGCCGGGCGCTGTCGTCCTTGTCGAAGATATAGGTCTGCAGGTCGATGCTGCGGGTGGCGCTGCGGATCAGGTTGAGCCGGGCGACCAGCGACACCTCGCCTTCGTCGATGATGGTGGCGTAGTGGCGCGGCGCCGCCTCGGTGGACTCGGCAAATGCCTTGCCGCCGAGCGCGCGCAGGGGTGAATCCAGGGCGCAACGGTCCGGCGCGGTGCAGTCGACCACGCTCGAACGCGCCTGCACGGCGATGCCGGCGGCGCGCTCGCGCTCGGCGTTGGACAGCGACGCACAGCCGCTCCCCAGCAACAGCGTTGCCAGCAGTACCACCCGCAGCCATGGATTCACGGTTTCGGCGCCTCGCTCAGACGCGCACGCAATACAAAGGTCACTCGATCACTCAATGCTAGTTGCCAGCTGTCCATTCCATACCGGCCACGCTGCACGGTACCGCGGCTGACCACGTCGCAATCATACCCGGCCCGCGGGCAGGCCGCCGGTTCCACCCGCAGCGTCTCGGGGTGGCTGACCCCCCGCAGGATCAACCGGCCCTGCACCCCGCCGCCCTTGTCCACCACCTCGGGCCAGTAAGGGACGGAGTCGAATTCGACCACCGGGTAGCGCGCCGAGTCGAAGAACTCCTCCCCGCGCATCCAGCCGGTGTAGCGGTCCTTGCCGGGAATCTCCACGTAGCGGGTGAACATCCGCAGGTGCACCTGGTGGCGCCCATCGGGCAGCACCTCGATACGCCCCTCGAAACGCGGGAACTCCCCTTCGATGCGTTGCCCCAGCCGGGTGCGGATCTCGAAGCCGAAGCGCGAGCGCGCGGTATCGAACGCCAGCACCTGGCGGGGCGCTTCGGCCGGCGGTTCGGCGCAGGCCACGTCGGCTGCCAGTGCCAGCAGGCAGCCCAGCAGCGCGCGCACTACCGTCATGGGGTCACGGCCACCAGAAGGCGGTCAGGGTGCCCACGCCGGGCTCGATGCGGGCCTCACGGTCGAAGGCCAGTACCGCGATGCCACCGGGCGGCATGCCGCGGTAGTCGCTGCTGGTGCCTTCGCTCATCAGCGCTACCAACCGTTCCAGGCCGGGGTTGTGACCGACCACCAGCAGGCGCTCGACATCGCGACGTTCATCGATCAGGCCGGCCAGGGTGCCGGGGGTGGCGTCGTAAACGGCGTCTTCAAGGCGCTTTTCGACGAAGCCGGTAATGCCCAGGACCGCTTCGAGGGTTTCGCGGGTCCGCCGCGAGGGCGAGCACAGCACGCAATCGGGCAGCAGGTTGTTTTCCTTCAGCCAGCGGCCGGCCGCTTCGGCTTCGGCCAGGCCGATGGGCGACAACGGGCGGTCAAGGTCGGCCTGGCCGGTACCGGCGGCTTCGGCGTGGGCGTGGCGCAGCAGGATCAGTTCTCGCATAAAGGCTCTCTTCCGGATCAGGCTTTCTTCAGCCACTTCAACAGTGGCTCCCAGTCACTCTGGTGCTCGCGCACCTGCGCGGAGCGGTAATCGAACAGGCTGCGTCCCAGCCCGACCATCACCACGTAACTCTGGCTGTCGCGCAGCTGGGCGACAACCTCGTAAGGCCATTCGGCCAGCATCTGCATGGCTTGCTGGGAGGTCTGGGTCCACGGCTTGGTGCGGTTGAGCACCAGCCCCACCGGCAGCGCGCGGCGGTGCACGCGCGGCACTTTGGACAGACTGTTGAGAAAGCCGACGATGGCTTCGATGTCCAGCGCGGAGGGCAGCACCGGGACCACGACGGCATCGGCAACATCGAGGAAGTGGCCCAGATCGTCGGCCAATGCACCTGCGGGGGCGTCGATGACGACCTGGTCGGTGCCGTCGGGGATCAGCTTTTCCCAGTTTTTCTTGCGGTACACGTCGATCGGCAGCACGGCGCTTTCGAGCATCGAGCGGCGCTGCGCCCAGCGGGTGCTGGAGCCTTGCGGATCGGCGTCGGCCAGTACGGTCCGTTTGCCGTCCAGGGCGGCATGCGCCGCCAGGTGGGTAGCGACGGTGGTTTTGCCCACCCCACCCTTGGAACCGGCTACCAGGATCGTCTTCATGCCAGCCTCGCTTCCGGGGAACGTCGTCGCAGCGTACACCGCCCTCCGTGACGGAGATAGTCGCACTGCTGAACCCCTGCGTGGCCCGGCGCTTTGCTATCGTGCGCGATCCAAAGGATTGCAAGCCGGCATGAGCGAGTTACAGGACCTGAGCGCACTCATCCGCGCCAACACCCCGCTGATCATCATCGAGACCCAGGACGAGGGTCGCATCGTGGAGCTGTTCCGGCAGACCCTGATGCATGTCTGGCGTGCCCTGCACCGCTGGTCGATCACCGAGGGCCTGCGCCGCATCGACATGGACCGCGAGGACGACCCGGTCGGCCCGCCCGATGCCAGCTCGGCCCTGCAGATGATCCGCCAGGCCGAACAGCGCGGCATCTACCTGCTGCTGGATTTCCATCCCTACCTGGGCTACGCCAGCCACCAGCGCGCGCTGCGCGACCTGATCCAGCGCCGCCACTGCCAGGCCCACGTGCTGGTGCTGATCGGGGCCAAGGTCGAACTGCCGGCCGAGCTGGAGGCGTTGGCAACCCGCTTCAACCCGCGCCTGCCCGACCTCAACGCGCTGCTGAAGATGCTGCGCGAGGAGGCCGAGGCCTATGCCCGCGAGAACGGCGGGCGCCGGGTGGAAGTGGACAACGAGGCCGTCAAGAAGATCCTGCACAACCTGCGCGGCCTGAGCATGGTGGACGCGCGGCGGATCGCGCGGCAGCTGATCTTCGCCGACGGCGCGCTCAGCCAGGACGACCTGCCGCAGCTGGCCCGGCTCAAGTTCGAGCTGCTCAACCGCGCCGGCCACCTGCATTACGAGTACGACACCACCCGCTTTGCCGACGTGGCCGGGGCCAACCGGCTCAAACGCTGGGTCAACCAGCGCCGCCCGATCTTCCTCGGCGGCCAGGGCCCGGCCGGGCTGGATCCGCCCAAGGGCATGCTGTTGCTGGGGGTGCAGGGCTGCGGCAAGTCGATGCTGGCCAAGGCCACCGMCGCCGGCTTCGGGGTGCCGTTGCTGCGCCTGGACTTCGGCAGCCTGTATGACAAGTACCACGGCGAGACCGAGAAGAATCTGCGCGAGGCACTGGCCTCGGCCGAACAGCTGGCGCCCTGCGTGCTGTGGATCGACGAGATTGAAAAGGGCCTGGCCAGTGGCGGCGAGGACGGGGGCGTGTCGCGCCGCGTGCTCGGCCACCTGCTGACCTGGCTGGCCGAGCGCAAGAGCACGGTGTTCATCGTGGCCACCGCCAACCAGGTGCACGAGCTGCCGGCCGAACTGCTGCGCAAGGGTCGCTTCGACGAGATTTTCTTCATCGACCTGCCCGACGCCAATACCCGGGTGGAACTGCTGCGCCTGCACCTGGGCCGGCGCCAGCTCAATGCCGACGATTTCGCGCTGCCGGCGCTGGCTGCGGCCAGCGATGGGTTCTCGGGTGCGGAGATCGAACAGGCGGTGGTCGCCGGGCTGTATGCCGCCCATGCGGAAACGCGCGTACTCGATACCGAGCTGCTGATGCAGGAGATCCGCGGCAGCCGTCCGTTGTCGGTACTGATGGCCGAGCAGGTCACCGCGCTGCGCGAATGGGCACGCGGCCGCACGGTCAGCGCAGACGAGTAACGCCGATCACCGGCACGTAGAGCCGACCGTTGGTCGGCTGCTTCGTGGGTCGGCGGTGTCGTGGGTCGGCGCTGTCGGTGGCCTTGGGTGGAGCAGCCGACCAACGGTCGGCTCTACCGGGTTTTGTGCGGTGTCGGTGGCCTTGGGTGGAGCAGCCGAGCAACGGTCGGCTCTACCGGGTTTTGTGCGGTGTCGGTGGCCCTGGGTGGAGCAGCCGAGCAACGGTCGGCTCTACCCGGGGTGCTGCAGCAGCCACGCCCAGGCTGGCAGCGTCACCAGCGCGAACACGATGCCGTAGCCGACCATCGCCGCGGCCAGGCGCGGGGCCAGCTGGTGCGAGATCGCCAGGGCGGCGGCAGTGATCATGGTCGGCATCGCCGATTCCAGTACGTTGACCTGCAGCATCGTGCCGTGCAGGCCGAACAGCCAGGCCAGCGGCACCGCCAACGCCGGCATCACCAGCAGCTTGAGCAGCAGCCCGATGCCCAGTGGCGTGAGTTCGCTGCGCGACAGCCGCAACCGGATCGACAGCCCCACCGCGAGCATCACCAGCGGCAGCATCGCATCGGCCAACTGCTTCAGCGCGGTGCCGATCCAACCCGGCGGCTGCGCGGGCATCAGCACCAGCGCGAACAGCAGGGCCCACAGCGGCGGGAACGTCGCGATGCGTGCCAGCACCTGGGCTGCGCTCGGCGGGGTATCGCCGCTGTAGCGGGCGATCACGTACAAGCCGAACGTGGACAGCAGCACGAACGTGCCGAACTGGTCATAGACCACCGCGTACGGCAGGGCCGCATCGCCCAGCAGCGCGCGCACCATCGGATAGCCGATGAAGCTGGAGTTGGCCAGGGTCACGCAGATCAGCAACACGGCGTGCACGTCGCGGGCGAATCCGCACAGGCGCGTAGCCAGCGACACCAGCGCCCAGCTGGCCAGCATCAGCAGCCAGGGCGTGGCCATCAGCCCGACCAGGCTCACGTCCAGATGCAGGCGTGGCACGTAGGTGAGCACCGCCGCCGGCAGGCACACGTAGAGCACCACGCGGTTGAGGACCTCGGCACTGTTGTCGGGCAGCGTGCGCAGGCGCGCGAACAGCATGCCCAGGCCGAGCATGCTGAGGATCAGGGCGAATGCATCGAAGGCCATTGCGGCAGCCTAGCCGATGCGCACGCGGCGACGGCCTCGACCTTGGTCGAAGCCGAAGCTCATCGCGCCGCTTGCCACCGACAGCGACCGCACGAGGCGGCCRCCCCCGATCGGATCAGGGCCAGGCCGGCGGTTGCGCCGCCCAGGCCTGCTGCACCTCGGCCAGGGTCTTGCGCTCGCTATCGCGCCAGCTCGGCAGCAGCGTGGCGTAGTTGGCCGTACTGCTCCATTGCTGCGGCTCGGTGCGGACCGCCGCGGCATACCAGCGCACCGCCTCGTCCTTGCGGCCGAGGGTCCACAGCGCCAGCGCGTAGGTGGCCGGCACCCACGCGGCATTGCCGCGCAGGCCACCCTGGGCACTGCTCCACTGGGCCAGTGCCGCGTCGACCTCACCCAGCCGGAACAGGTCCCAGCCGTAGTTCCAGCGCACCGTGCGTCCGGCCGCGGTGGTGGCCGTGGTGCTGCCGATGGCCTCGGCATACAGGCTGCGGCCCAGCTCCGGGCGCCCCTGCGCGAACGCCACGCCCGCCAGCTGTACGGTGGCGTCGAGCGTCCTGCGCCCGCGCTCGCGCTGCTTCATGAGCTGGTCGACCAGATCACTGCTGTCGGCAGGCACCACCACCGCCGGAACGGCGGCGGCATCCTGGTCGAAATAGAACTCCTGCACTGCCGGCAGCGATTGCGCCGCCACCCCGAACGCGGCCAACGCCGCCGTCAATCCAGCCGCCAGCATCACGCCGGCCAGCCTGTGTCTTGCCACTGCCATGCAAACTCCCCCGGGTTGTCACAACAACCTCCCGGCCCCGATCCTACCCTCAGCGTGCGTCCCGGCGCGAGTGCCCGTTGGCCATTTCGACGCCACCGTTGCCAACCGCGACGTTCCGGGCGTGCCTGCAGCAGGCGTGCCCGCCGACTTTCCCGGCCTGATCAGCCCCGCCGCCACACCCGCAGCCGGTTGTTGGCGGGCATGGCCACGTCCTCGATCAGCTGCAGGCCCTGCGCGGCCGCGAGCGCGTCCACCGCCTCCGCATCGCGGATACCTGAATCGGGATCGCGCGCCTTCAACCACCCATCGAACTGGCGGTTGCTGTCGCTGCTGAACTCGCCGTGGTAATTGAACGGCCCGTAGATGAACAACAGCGCGTCGTCCGCCATCACCGCCGGCAACCCGGCGAACAACGCCTGCACGTGCGCCCAGCTCATGATGTGCAGGGTATTGGCACTGAACACCGCATCGAAGGCGGGCGCGGCATCGGGCAGCGGTGCCAGGCCGGGCTGCGGCGCCAGCACCGCCTGCAACGGCCACGGTGCCGGCGCATTGGGCAGCGCGGCGGTGGCCAGGCGCTCGGCGATGCCGGGCACATGCTCCGGATGGTCGCTGGCCTGCCAGTGCAGGTGCGGCAGCGCCGCCGCGAAATACGCGGCGTGCTGGCCGGTGCCACTGCCGATCTCAAGCACCGCGTGGCGGTCATGCAGGTGCCGCTGCAGCACCGTCAGGATCGGGTCGCGGTTGCGTTCGCAGGCTTCGGACCACCGCTGCTGGCTCATGGAAGGCTCAAGATGAATTCGACAGCGTGCATCCAACCATGACCGGAGTCACTTGTGCCACTCCCGGTAGCCACCGAAAGTCAAAGACTTGTCCACTGTCGCCGGCGACCTGCCGCCGACCGTACCCCGGGGAATCGCAAGCTGTGCAACGCCGTGAGTTTCTGACGCTGTCTGGCATGGGCCTGGCTGGCCTGATGCTGCCGCACTCCCGCCTGATCGCCGCCGAGCAGCTGCTCGAGCCTGGCAACGTGGGCCGCAACAAGGCGCTGGCCGAGGCCGCGCTGGCCGCGGCCAGGCGTGCCGGTGCCAGTTACTGCGACGTGCGCATCGGCCGGTATCTCAACCAGGCGGTGATCACCCGCGAAGCGCAGGTGCAGAACATCACCAACAGCGAGTCCTCGGGTATTGGCATCCGGGTGATCGTCAACGGGGCCTGGGGTTTTGCCGCGACCCACCAGCAGACCCCGGCCGCGGTGCTGGCCACGGTCGAGCAGGCCGCCGCCATCGCCCGGGCCAACGCGCGCATCCAGACCCGTCCGGTGCAGCTGGCGCCGGTGCAGGGGGTCGGCGAGGTGAGCTGGAAGACGCCCATCCGCAAGAACGCCATGGCCGTGCCGATCCAGGACAAGGTCGACCTGCTGCTGGGCTTGAATGCCGCCGCGCTCAACGCGGGCGCCAATTTCATCAACTCCACCCTGTTCCTGGTCAACGAGCAGAAGTACTTCGCCTCCAGCGATGGCTCCTTCATCGACCAGGACGTGCACCGGATCTGGCTGCCGTTCACCGCCACCGCGATCGACAAGGCCAGTGGCAAGTTCCGCACCCGCGCCGGGCTGTCCTCGCCGATGGGCATGGGCTACGAATTCCTCGATGGCGATGCCAGCGGCAAGATCGCACTTCCCGGCGGCATCACCGCTTACCGCGACTCCTATGACCCGGTCGAAGACGCCATCGCCGCTGCACGGCACGCGCGCGAGAAGCTCAAGGCACCGTCGGTGAAGCCGGGCAAGTACGACCTGGTGCTGGATCCGTCCAACCTGTTCCTGACCATCCACGAGAATGTCGGCCATCCGCTGGAACTGGACCGCGTGCTCGGCTACGAAGCCAACTACGCCGGCACCAGCTTCGCCACGCTGGACAAGCGCGACGCCGGCTTCCGCTGGGGCAGCGAGCGGGTCAACTTCTTCGCCGACAAGACTGCCCCCGGCAGCCTGGGTGCGGTGGGCTACGACGATGAAGGGGTCAAGACCAGGCGCTGGGACCTGGTCAAGGACGGCATCCTGGTGAACTACCAGGCCACCCGCGACGAGGTGCACCTGCTGGGCGAGACCGAATCGCACGGCTGCAGCTACGCCGACTCGTGGTCCAGCGTGCAGTTCCAGCGCATGGCCAATGTGTCGCTGGCCCCGGGCAAGGCGCCGCTGAGCGTGGCCGAGATGATCAAAGACGTGGAGAACGGTATCTACATCCACGGCCGCGGCTCGTACTCGATCGACCAGCAGCGCTTCAACGCGCAGTTCGGCGGCCAGCTGTACTACCAGATCAAGAACGGTGAGATCACCGGCATGGTCGAGGATGCCGCTTACCAGATCCGCACGCCGGAGTTCTGGAATGCCTGCAGCGCGATCTGCGATGCGCGCGACTTCCGTTTCGGTGGTTCGTTCTTCGACGGCAAGGGCCAGCCGGGCCAGGTCTCGGCCGTGTCGCACGGTTCGTCCACCACCCGTTTCAATGGCATCAACATCATCAACACCGCGCGCAGTCTGGGATGAACCTGTCCCGCACCGTCGCCGTTTCCCCGCCCCCCCACACCAACGTGGAGAGCTGCCTTGCAAAGACGTGACTTCCTTGCCCTGACCGGGCTTACCGCAGGCGGCCTGATCGTGCCGTCGTTCTTCGGCAAGGTGATTGCCGCCGAACAGCTGCACAGCACCCTGGACCTGGGGCTGAAGAAGCGCCTGGCCGATGCGGCGCTGGCCGCCGCCCGCCAGGCCGGCGCCACTTACTGCGACGTGCGCATCGGGCGCTACCTGCGCCAGTTCGTGATCACCCGCGAGGACAAGGTGCAGAACGTGGTCAACACCGAATCCACCGGTGTGGGCATCCGCGTGATCGTCAACGGCGCCTGGGGCTTTGCCGCCACCAACCAGCTGGGCACCGCCGATGTGGCCCGTGCCGCCCAGCAGGCTGCGGCGATCGCCAAGGCCAACGCCGGCGTGCAGACCGCGCCGGTACAGCTGGCCGCCGCGCCGGGCGTGGGGGAAGTGAGCTGGAAGACACCGATCCGCAAGAACGCCATGGACGTGCCGATCAAGGAAAAGGTAGACCTGCTGCTGGACGTCAACGCCGCCGCGTTGGCCGCCGGGGCCAGCTTCGTCAATTCGATGCTGTTCCTGGTCAACGAACAGAAGTACTTCGCCTCCACCGATGGCTCCTACATCGACCAGGACGTGCACCGCATCTGGGCACCGATGACGATCACCGCCATCGACAAGGCCAGCGGCAAGTTCCGGACCCGCGAAGGCCTGTCCTCGCCGATGGGCATGGGCTACGAGTACCTGGACGGCGCCGCGGCCGGCAAGGTGCTCACGCCCAACGGCGTGGTCAACTACAGTTCCTCCTACGACATGAAGGAAGATGCGATCGCCGCGGCCAAACAGGCGCAGGAGAAGCTGAAGGCACCGTCGGTGAAGCCAGGCAAGTACGACCTGATCCTGGACCCGTCGCACACCTGGCTGACCATCCACGAATCGATCGGCCATCCGCTGGAACTGGACCGCGTGCTCGGCTACGAAGCCAACTACGCCGGCACCAGCTTCGCCACCCTGGACAAGCGCGAACAGCACTTCCAGTACGGCAGCGACAAGGTCAACATCTTCGCCGACAAGACCCAGCCGGGCAGCCTCGGCGCGGTGGCCTACGACGATGAAGGCGTCAAGACCAAGCGCTGGGACCTGATCAGCGAAGGCAAGCTGGTGGACTACCAGACCATCCGCGACCAGGCCCATATCCTCGGCAAGACCGCCTCCGATGGCTGCTGCTATGCCGACTCCTGGTCCAGCGTGCAGTTCCAGCGCATGGCCAATGTCTCCATGGCGCCGGGCAAGACTCCGCTGAGCGTGGCTGACATGGTCAAGGATGTCGAAAACGGCATCTACATCATCGGCGACGGCTCGTTCTCGATCGACCAGCAGCGCTACAACGCGCAGTTCGGTGGCCAGCTGTTCTACGAGATCAAGAACGGCAAGATCACCCGCATGCTCGAAGACGTGGCGTACCAGATCCGCACGCCCGAGTTCTGGAACGCCTGCAGTGCCGTGGCCGATGAACGCGACTACCGCCTGGGCGGCTCGTTCTTCGACGGCAAGGGCCAGCCGGGCCAGGTCTCGGCGGTCTCGCATGGTTCGTCCACCGCGCGCTTCAACGGCATCAACGTCATCAACACCGCGCGCAGCCTCGGCTGAGCGGTCAGGAGCCCCAATCCATGAGTATCTTCACCGAAGCCCAGGCCAAGGCCATCCTCGACAAGGTCATCGCGCTGTCCAAGGCCGATGAGTGCACCGCCGTGCTGGCCGGCGCGATCGACGGCAACATCCGTTTCGCGCTCAACAACGTCTCCACCAGCGGCATCGTGGACAACACCGAACTGGCCGTCACCGTCGCCTTCGGCAAGCGCGTGGGCACCGCCTCGATCAACGAGTTCGACGACGCCGCGCTGGAACGCGTGGTGCGCCGTGCCGAAGACCTGGCCCGCCTGGCCCCGGAAAACCCGGAGTTCATGCCGGCCATCGGCAAGCAGACCTATACGCCCAGCCCGACCTTCAGCGCGTCCACCGCGGCCATCGATCCGGCGTTCCGGGCCAAGGTCGCCGCCGACTCGATCGCCCCGTGCCGGGGCCACGGCCTGATCGCCGCCGGTTTCCTGGAAGACGGCCAGGGCTTCCAGGCCACGGCCAACAGCAACGGCAACTTTGGCTACCAGCGCACCACCAACTTCGACTACACCTGCACCGTGCGTACCGAAGACGGTCGTGGCTCGGGCTGGGTGGGCCGCAACCTCCAGGATGCCGCCGACTTCAAGGCCGAGCAGGACATCCAGATCGCGATGCGCAAGGCCACCGAATCGCAGGAAGCCAAGGCGCTGGAGCCGGGCAAGTACACGGTGATCCTGGAACCGGCCGCGGCCGCCGGCCTGATCAGCTTCATGATGAACTTCTTCAGCGCCCGCTCGGCCGACGAAGGCCGCAGCTTCCTGTCCAAGAAGGGCGGYGGCAACAAGCTCGGCGAGCAGGTCTACGACCCGCGCGTGAACATGCATGCCGATCCCTGGCACCCTGAAGCCGCGGTCCTGCCGTGGGACAACGAAGGGATGCCGCGTACCAAGCTGCCGATCATCGAGAACGGTAAGATCGCCAACCTGGAGTACTCGCGCTTCTGGGCGCAGAAACAGGGCAAGACCGCCAATGCCGGTCCGGGCAACCTGCTGATGAGCGGCGGCGACAAGAGCACCGCCGAGCTGGTCCGTGGCACCCAGAAGGGCATTCTGGTCACCCGCACCTGGTACATCCGCATGGTCGATCCGCAGACCGTGCTGCTCACCGGCCTCACCCGCGATGGCACCTTCTACATCGAGAACGGCCAGATCAAGTACCCGGTGAAGAATTTCCGCTTCAACGAGTCGCCGGTGATCATGCTCAACAACATCGAAGAACTGGGCAAGCCGGTGCGCGTGGCCGGTGACGAGTCGAACTTTGTGATGATGATTCCGCCGATGAAGCTGCGCGATTTCACCTTCACCTCGCTCTCCGACGCGGTCTGATGCACGGATGAACCGCGCGCAGTTCCTGCGCCTGATGCTGGGCAGCGCCGCACTCGCGGCGTTGCCCTCACTGGCGCGCGCCCAGGCCGGTCGCTACGACTTCTGGTTCACCCGCCTCAAGTACGACTCCGGCGACTGGGACGTGGATGCGCGCATGCCGTCCAACGTGATCACCTCGCTGATCGATTACACCTCCCTGCGCGTGGACCCGACTGAGCACGTCATCGCCCTGTCCGACCCGCGCATGCTGGAGGCGCCGTTCTGCTACCTGGCCGGGCACAAGCTGGTGGAGTTCAACGCCGCCGAGCGGCAGAACTTCGTGCGCTACGTGCGCAACGGCGGCTTTGTGCTGGTCGATGACTGCAACCATGACATCGACGGGCTGTTCGCCACGTCCTTTGAAGCGCAGATGGCCAAGCTGTTCGGCCCGGCCGCGTTGAAGAAGCTGCCCAACAGCCATGCGCTGTACCGCAGTTTTTTCCGCTTCCCCGAGGGCCCGCCGGCCACCGGTTTCGAACTCAATGGCTGGGGCGACGACCTGGTCCATGACTACCTCAAGGGCATCGAGGTCGATGGTCGCCTGGGCGTGCTTTACAGCAACAAGGATTACGGCTGTGAGTGGGACTACGACTGGCGCAACAAGCGCTTCCTGGCCGAAGACAACACCCGCTTTGCGGTCAACATCGTGATGTATGCGTTGAACAGTTAGGTTTCTTCCTGCATTTTCAGCCACGCATGGCGTGGCCTTATGACGATTTTCTGCGAGTGCCTTATGACGACCGACAGCCTTGATGCCCTTCTTCCCAAACTGCAGCAGCTGCGCGCCGCGTTGGGCCAGGCCGTGGTCGGCCAGCACGCGGTGGTGGAACAACTGCTGATCGGGCTGCTGGCCGGTGGCCACTGCCTGCTCGAAGGCGCGCCGGGGCTGGGCAAGACGCTGCTGGTGCGCTCGCTGGGCCAGGCGCTGGAGCTGCAGTTCCGGCGTGTGCAGTTCACCCCGGACCTGATGCCCAGCGACATCCTCGGCACCGAGCTGCTGGAAGAAGACCATGGCACCGGACATCGCCATTTCCGCTTCCAGCAGGGGCCGATCTTTACCCACCTGCTGCTGGCCGACGAACTCAACCGCACCCCGCCCAAGACCCAGGCCGCACTGCTCGAGGCGATGCAGGAGCGCACGGTCAGCTATGCGGGCACCACCTACACCCTGCCGGCGCCGTTCTTCGTGCTGGCCACGCAGAACCCGATCGAACAGGCCGGCACCTACCCGCTGCCCGAGGCGCAGCTGGATCGGTTCCTGCTGCACGTGCGGGTGGATTACCCGACCGAGCAGGAAGAGCGCGACATCCTGTTGCAGACCACCGGCAGCGCCAGTGGCACGGTGCCCAAGGTGATGGATGCCGAGGACGTGCTGGCCCTGCAGGCGGCGGTACGCCAGGTACATGTGAGCGAGGACGTGCTCACCTGGATTACCCGGCTGGTGCGCGCCAGCCGACCGGGCCCGGTCGCACCGGAGGCGGTCAACCAGTGGATCAAATGGGGCGCCGGTCCCCGCGCCGGGCAATCGCTGGTGCTGGCGGCCAAGGCCCGCGCGCTGCTGCAGGGCCGCTTCGCCGCGACCCGCGAGGACGTGCAGGCGCTGGTGGCGCCAGTGATGCGCCATCGCCTGCTGCTGTCCTTCGCCGCCGAAGCCGAGCAGAAGGGCGCCGACGATGTGATCGCCGCATTGCTGCAGGCCGTGCCGTTCCCGGCCTGAGCATGACCCCGCACGCCCCGATCGCCCTCCCCGCCGATGTGCGCAGCCGCCTGAAGGCGCTGCGTCTGCTGCCGCGGCGTGCACGCGGTGCGCATGGCATCGGCCAACACGCCAGCCGCAGCCGCGGCGCCGGCCTGGAGTTCGCGCAGTACCGCGCCTACGAACCGGGCGACGAGCTGCGCCAGATCGACTGGAAGCTGTATGCACGTTCGGACCGCTTCTTCGTGCGCGAGTCCGAGCGCGAAAGCCCGATCACCAGTTGGGTGCTGATCGATGCCACTGCGTCGGCCGCGCAGCGTGATCGCGCGCGGCCGCCGTGGTCGCGCCTGGACCAGGCCTGCGCCACCGCCGCCTGCGTGGTCGAACTGGCGCTGCAGCAGGGCGATCGTTTCGGGGTGATCGCGGTCAACGGGCTCGGCGTGCAGCTGGTGCCGGCCGGCAGYGGCCCGCGCCAGCGCGACCGCGTGCACCTGATGCTGCGCCAGTTGCAGGCGCAGGGCGGCTGGCCGGCGGTCGACACGCTGCGCCCGGTCTGGGAGCGCGTGCAGGCCGGTGACCTGCTGGTGGCACTCGGCGATGGCTTCGACGAGGCCGGCATCGTGCTGCTGGAACGCCTGGCGGCCGCCCGCCGCGAGGTGCTGCAGATTCAGCTGCTCAGTGCCGACGAACGCGATTTTCCGTTCACCGACGGCCACCGCTTCCGCGATCCGGAGACCGGTGAGGAGCTGCTCGGCGATGGACGGGTGATCCGCGCCGACTACCTGGCGCGCTTCGGCCAGGCACAGCACGCGCTACAGGCGCGGCTGCATGCCAGTGGCATCGCGCACGCCGTGGGCTACATGGACCAGCCGCTGGATGCACCGCTGCGGCTGCTGTTCGGCCCGGGCAGCGGCGCATGAACCTGGCGCTGCTGTTCCCGCTGGGTCTGCTGGCATTGGCCGCGTGGCTGGTGCCGCTACTGGTGCATCTGGCCCGCCGTCATCACTACGCGCCGTTGGATTTCGCCGCGCTGCGCTGGCTGCGCGCCAAGGTACGGCCGCGCCAGCGCATCCGTTTCGACGAATGGCCGCTGCTGCTGGTGCGCCTGCTGTTGCTGGCCGCGCTGGCCCTGCTGCTGGCGCGACCGGTCCTGCAGGGCAGCGCGCCCGATACCCACGCGGTGATCGCCGTGGCACCCGGCCTGGATGCCGCGGCGCTGCGCGCGCAGCAGCCGGAGGCGGACTGGCGCTGGCTGTCGCCCGGTTTTGCATCGACAGATACGCCGGCACCAAGCGCCACGCAGCCACTGTCCAGCCTGCTTCGCGAACTGGACCAGCAGCTGCCGGCCGGTGCACCGCTGACCGTCTACGTCCCGGACCGGATGCCCGGCGCGGATGCGCAGCGCCCGCGCCTGTCGCGCCCGGTGCAGTGGCGCCCCATCGCACGCACAGTGCCGGCCGCGCCAGACGCAACCAGCAGTGCGCCGCGACTGCGCCTCGGCGGAGAGGCCGATGCACCGGCCCAGCGCGTCCTCAACGCGGTCCAGCGGGCGTGGTCCGGCCAACCCTTGGCTGCCGCCACGGACGCAGCGCCGGTGCAGGGCGAGATCGGCGTGTGGTTGTCCGCCGCGCCGCTGCCGCCTACGTGGCAGGCATGGCTGGACGGTGGCGGCACGCTGCTGGTCACGCAGCCCGTAACGCGCGCGGCTGCCGAAACGGTGGTGCTGCGCGACGCGCAGGGGCAGGCGGCCATCAGCGAGCGCCGCGTCGGCAACGGTCGCCTCCTGCGCTTCCATGCTGCGATGACTCCTTCGACACTGCCGATCCTCGAAGATCCGGCTTTTCCGCAACAGCTGCTAGCCCTTGCACGACCACCCGCCGCACCGCAGTGGGTGGCCGCCGCCGCGCATGCACCGTTGACCGGAGCCCACGCACCCGCGCCGCAACCGCTGGACCTCGCGCCGTGGCTGCTCGGGCTGATCGTGCTGCTGTTCGCGCTGGAACGCTGGCTGGCGACGTCGCCACGTCGCGGGGTGCCGGCATGAGCCCCCTGCTGCAGCGCAGCTGGCAGCGCGCGCGGCGGCGCCAGTGGTGGGCCACGCTGCTGCTCGCGCTGCCACTGGCGCTTGCCGCCACCGCGCTTACCTTGCGCGTGGGCGGCTTCGATAGCGCCACGGTAGTGCTGCTGATCAGCCTGCTGGCCAGCGTGGCGTTGTCCACCTGGCGCAGTCGCCAGCTGGACCGGCACTGGCTTGTGCGCCAGCTCGACACCCATCGCATCGTCCAGGACAGCGCCGACCTGCTGTTTGCCGATGCGGCCACGCTCAACCCGTTGCAGCAGCGCCAGCAGGCGCGGGTAACGGCCGCGCTGCAGGCATCCATTCCCGAGCTGCGGCCGCGCTGGCCACGGCGCTGGATGGCGGTGTCGTGGTTGCTGGGACTGGTGGTGATCGCACTGGTGCTGGGCTGGCCGCGCAGTGTCGGCGGCAACGTGATGCCGTCCCTGTCATCGCCGCCCGCCGCTACCGCTGCACTGCCGCCGCGCCTGCAATCCACGCGCCTGGCGATCACAGCCCCGGCCTACACCGGCCAGCCGGCCCGCGTGCAGACCACGCTGGACGCCAAGGTCGCGCAGGGCAGTGGGCTGCAGTGGTCGCTGCGCTTTTCCGCGCAGCCCACGCAGGTCGCCCTGCAGTTCCACGATGGCCGACGCATGGCGCTGGTGCGCACCGGCGAGGAATGGACCGGCACCTGGAACGCGGACCGCGCCGCGCTGTACCGCGTGGTCACCGAACCGGCGCTGCGCGAACAACGCCTTTACCGTCTGGATGTGCTGCCCGATCGGCCACCGAACGTGCGCGTGATCGTCCCGGACCGCACGCTGGTGCTGGGCACGCCGGGACAGCGCCAGTGGGCCCTGCAGTTCGAGGCCAGCGATGACTACGGTGTCGCCGCCGATGCCCAGCTGAAGATCACCCTGGCCCAGGGCAGCGGCGAGAACATCACCTTCCGCGAGCAGACGCTGACGTTGTCCGGCAGCGGTGCACCGGCACTGCGCCGCTTCGCACGCACGCTGGACCTGGCCGCGCTCGGCGCGGCGCCGGGCAATGATGTGATCGCGCAGTTGCAGGTGCGCGACAACCACGCCCCCACGCCGCAGGCTGCGCAGAGCACCAGCCTGATCCTGCGCCTGCCCAGTGCCGAGCAGGTGCAGGGCGCCGAACTGGAGGGCATGGTCAAGAAGACCCTGCCGGCGTACTTCCGCAGCCAGCGCCAGATCATCATCGACGCCGAAGCGCTGATCAAACGGCGCCGGCAGTTGCCGCCGGAAGAATTCACCCGGCGCGCCGATGCGATCGGCGTGGACCAGCGCATCCTGCGCCTGCGCTATGGCCAGTTCCTGGGCGAGGAGAGCGAGGGCGGCGCGAAGCCACCGCCCACCAGCGATGCGCTGCCGACCAGCGACACACCGCCCGATCACGATCACGACGACGACAAGGCCGGTGGCGACGCGCATGACCACGGCAGCGCGCAGACCGGCAGCCCACCGGTATTCGGCAGCGCCACCGACGTGCTGTCCGAGTACGGCCACACCCATGATCACGCCGAAGCCGCCACCCTGCTCGACCCACAGACGCGCGCCACGCTGAAGGCCGCGCTGGACCAGATGTGGTCCTCCGAAGGCGAGCTGCGCCAGGGCCGTCCGGAGGCCGCGCTGCCCTATGCCAACAAAGCGCTGGCCTTCATCAAGCAGGTCCAGCAGGCCGAGCGCATCTACCTGGCGCGGGTCGGCCCGGAACTGCCACCGATCGACGAAGGCCGACGCATGAGCGGCAACCGCGCCGACCTCGCCAGCCGCACGCTGCCGATCCGCGCACTGGACGCACCGGATACCGCCATCGTGGCGGTATGGCAGCAACTGGGCGCGACCGAGACCGTGCCCGATCTGGATGCGCTGACCCGATGGCTGCGCCGCAATGAAACGCGCCTGACCGACCCGCTCAGCCTGGCGGCGGCGATCGAAGAACTGCGCATCGCCCCGGACTGCAGCGCGTGTCGGCAGACCCTGCGTGCGCAGCTGTGGCGCGCATTGCTGCGTCCATCACCGCAGGTGCCGCGGCGCGCCGCACCCGATCGGATGGGGCAGTCGTACCTGGATGCCCTGGAGGGCGCGCGATGATCGAGTCACGCTGGATCGCATTGGCGCTGCTGGCCATCGCGCTGATCGGCAGCGCGCGCCTGCTCTGGCAGCAGCGGCGCGGACCGCGTCGCAGCGCCCCGCACCTGGCCGCGCTGCTGGCACTGCAGATCGCCGTCAGTGGGCTGCTGTACTTCACCCTGGTACCGCCGCTTACGCAGGCGCGCGCCGATCGTCTGACCGTGCTGACCCACGGTGCGGAGGAGGTGCAGTGGTCAGCTGCCAGCGGCGACACCATTGTCGCCCTGCCGGAGGCCGCGCAGTCCACCGCGACCGCCGTCCCCGACCTCGGCACCGCGCTGCGCCTGCATCCAGGCACGCAGTCGCTGCGCGTGATCGGCGATGGCCTGCCGGCGCGCGACCGCGACATCACCCTGCCCGGGCAGGTGCACCTGCTGCAGCCGGCGCCACCGCGCGGCTGGCGTGCCTTGCAGGCGCCACCCATCACCGCGCCGGGCAGCGTGTTCCAACTGCATGCACGCGCGCAGGGCGTTGCCGGTGCCAGCGCCGAGCTGCTCGACCCGGCCGGGGTCGTGGTTGATCGCGGCACGCTCGGCAGCGACGGCAGCATCGCCCTGGAGGGTGTGGCGCGGGCCGGCGGCCGCAGCACCTTCAGCCTGCGACTGCTCGATGCCAGCCGCCACGTAGTGGACAACGTGCCGGTGCCCCTGCAGACGCTCGACCAACCCGCGCCGCGCGTGCTGATCCTCGCCGGCGCACCAGGCCCGGAACTGAAATACCTGCGCCGCTGGGCGGCCGATACCGGGCTGGACGTGCAGGCCCAGGCCAGCGCCGGCGGCGGCGTCTCGCTCGGCGATGCCCCCGTGGCACTCACCGCCACGCGGCTGGCGGCCACCGACGTGCTGATCCTCGACGAACGCAGCCTCCTCACCCTCGGTGTCGCCCAGCGCAGCACCGTGCAGCAGGCGCTGCGCGAGGGCCTGGGCGTGCTGGTGCGCACCGGCGGGCCGCTCGGTGACGGCGCACGCCGGGTATTACGCGGATGGGGCCTGCCCGTTACCGGCAACACCCCGGGCACACCGTTGCAGCTGGCCGCCGATCCGGATGCCGCGCTGCTTCAGGCGCGTCGCGGCCCGCAACGTCCGGCGACGCAGGCAACGACCTACATCGATGAGGCCGATGCGGCCTCGCACAGTGCCGCGGTACCGGTGCTGGAGCAGTTCCCACTGCGCGCCACCGACGCCACCGCCCTGCTGCGCGACGACAAGGGCCAACCGGTCGGCGGCTGGCGCAGCGTGGGCAAGGGCCGCCTGGCGCTGCTGCCGGTCAGCGACAGCTACCGGCTGGTACTGGCTGGCCGCGATGATCGCCATGCCGAATTGTGGAGTGGTGTACTGGCCAGCGTGGCGCGACCGCTGCCGAATGCGGTGCAGGTGCGTATCGATGCGCCCACGCCGTGGGCGGGCGAACGTGTGGTGCTGTGCAATGTGGCCGCCGAAACGCAGGTGCGCAGTCCGGCCGGCATCGCGGTGCCGCTGCGTGTCGATCCGGCCACCGGCGCCGGGCACTGCGCCGGCTACTGGCCGCAGCAGGCCGGCTGGCACCAGCTGCAACAGGGCGACCTCGCGCAGGCGTTCTACGTGTTCGATCCCGCCAGCGCGCCGGCGCTGTACCGCCAGCAGCAACGCGATGCGAATGCGCTGCTGGTGCGCGATGCGGTGGGCAGTGCGGCATCGGGCACCGTGAACGCCCCCGGCCCGCGCTGGCCCTGGCTGCTGGCGTTCGTGCTGGTGGCCGGGCTGCTGTGGTGGCTGGAGCGCTGGCGACCGCGTAGGGTCCCGCCTGCCCCCTGATTTGCCTGGCCCGCGAACCGGCTATCGCCCCGCAGGCACCACGCAGTCGTCCTGCCGCGCACAGAATTCCTGCGCGCGACGCTGCTGCTCGGCACTCAACTCCGGTGGCGGGCGGGCCACGGCGGACTGGATCTGGTCCGGGCCGCCGGTGAGTTTGTGCAGCCCCTGCGCGGCCTTTCCCAACCCGTAGTTGATGCCCATCATCAGGTAGCCGCCGCTCATGCTGACCTGCTCGGGGGAGGGCGGTTCGCTCCAGGAGCGGCTGAAACGGTTGGACTCCAGCTTCACCGGGCTCTTGTAGCGGTACAGGTCCAGCGGCTGATCATCCTCGGGCTTGAGCGCGCGCACTTCGCCCAGCGTGGTGACCTGCGCCGGCGCCTCCGTCGGCGGCGGCATGGCCGGCTCCGGCGGCGATTCCACCTGCTGTGCGTGCACCCCGCCGGCGACCAGCAGGCCGGCCAGTACTACTGCTTGATATCCACTCAGTGCCACCGCCATGTCCCTGCCCGTTGCGTGCTGCGGCCAAGCATACGGAGGCAGGCGTCAGATTTCGTAGAGGCGCTGGAGCTGCGGTTCAGCTGCGCTCAACGGCGGCCCTTGTCGCGGCGGTAGACCCCGTTGAAGCGCACGTTCATGCCGCCGCACGCGCTGTTGTCGGTCACGATCAGGTAGTCGCCCAGCCAGCGCGCCTGCAGGGTGCACGATGCGTCGTCCTTGTCGACGGCCTCCAGCACTGTGCCGACCGGGCGTGCCACGGCGTCGATCTGGCCCAGGTTGGGCCCGTAGGGGCGCTGCGCGGTCGGCTTGGCCGACGGCCAGAATGCTTCACCGGTGAGCACGAGCTGGTCGTCCCGCACCACCAGATCCAGCGTGTTGTCGCCGTCGTGCCACTGCCCGGCCCAGTCGCGCAGCGTCGGTGCGGCGCGCGCGGGCACGGGCTGCAGGCGCCGCACATCGACCCAGCCGGCGCTGCCGCCAACATGGTTGGGGAAGAAGCCGCAGCGATAACTGCCCAGCGTGCGCCCGGTGATCAGCGTATCGCCGCCGACCACGTAGCTGCGCTGGCGGCAGGCGGGCTCGCCCTTGGCCGGGCAACCGTCGAGGTCGCCGAGCAGGTACAACCGCGTGTCACCGCTCACCGTGGCCAGGGCGAAGTCGCTCTGCTGGGCAGGGAAGGCCCCGTTGCGGCAGGTGCCGTCAGCGGCGGCGTCGAGCGCCAGCGCGGTCCCGGGCAGGGTGGACAGGGCAATAAGAAAAAGCAGACGCGTCATGCGCGGGCAGGCTCCGATGGAAGGGGGGGCAGGCAGCGCGATGCCGTTCGAGCGCGTGCCGCCGGTGCCTATACTGCGACTTTCCAGGAGAATCGCCCATGTCGCGTGTCGTAGTGATGGTCGCCATGGCGCTGGTGTCCAGCGCGTCGGTGTTGCACAGCCGTGCCGCGTGGGCGGTGTCCGGCCCCAGCAATCTCAGCAGCAGCCGTTACCCGGCGCCGCGCTGCGAGCCGCCGCGCAAACCTTCGGGCAATACGCCGTCGGACCAGAGCCGCTACCAGCGCGAGGTCAAGGAACACTTCCGCTGCGTGGAGAAATACGTCGACGCCGGGCAGAACGACATCAAGCGCATCCAGGAATCCATCGACGCGGCGGTGAAGGGCGCCAAGCGCTACTGATCCGCCGGCGGCGGCGCTGAATCATTCACCCGCCGCCGCTGCGGTGTCTCAAACATTGAGACCGGTCTGTGATTCCATAGCGTCCTTTGCAGACCGTTGCCCCCATGGCCTACGAACTCGCCAAGCGCACCGAAGACGCCGAGCGCCGCCTGTCCACCACCGACGGCCTGCCCTCGCGCAACGGCGCGCTGCTTACCGCACGCCTGCAGCAGCGCTATGCCGACCGCATCACCGGCAGCTTCACGATTCCCGCCCGCGAAGGCCGGTATGCACCGCTGCCTGCCGATGTACCGGCCGCGTTGGCCGCCGCGCTGAAGGCGCGCGGCATCGAGCAGTTGTACAGCCACCAGGCCGAGGCCTGGGAGGCCTCCCAGCGCGGTGAGCACGTGGCCATCGTCACCCCCACCGCCAGCGGCAAGTCGCTGTGCTACACCCTGCCGGTGGTGAGCGCGGCAATGCAGGGCAAGGCCAAGGCGCTGTACCTGTTCCCGACCAAGGCGCTGGCCCAGGACCAGGTGGCCGAGCTGCTCGAACTCAACCGCGCCGGCGACCTGGGGGTGAAGGCCTTCACCTTCGACGGCGATACCCCCGGCGATGCACGCCAGGCGATCCGCCTGCACGGCGACATCGTGGTCTCCAACCCGGACATGCTGCACCAGGCGATCCTGCCGCATCACACCAAGTGGGCGCAGTTCTTCGAGAACCTGCGCTATGTGGTGATCGATGAGGTGCATACCTACCGCGGCGTGTTCGGCAGCCACGTCACCAACGTGCTGCGCCGGCTCAAGCGGATCTGCGCGTTCTACGGGGTGGAGCCGCAGTTCATCCTGTGCTCGGCCACCATCGGCAACCCGCAGGCGCATGCGCAGGCGCTGATCGAAGCGCCGGTCACCGCCATCACCGAGTCGGGCGCGCCCAGCGGTCCGAAACATGTATTGCTGTGGAATCCGCCGGTGGTCAACGCCGACCTCGGCCTGCGCGCCTCGGCCCGCTCGCAGAGCAACCGGATTGCCCGCATCGCAATCAAGTCCGGGTTGAAGACGCTGATCTTCGCGCAGAGCCGGCTGATGGTCGAAGTGCTGACCAAGTACCTCAAGGACATCTTCGACCATGACCCGCGCAAGCCCGCGCGGATCCGCGCCTACCGCGGCGGCTACCTGCCCACCGAACGCCGCGAGACCGAGCGCGCCATGCGCGCCGGGCTGATCGACGGCATCGTGAGCACCTCGGCCCTCGAGCTGGGCGTGGACATCGGCAGCCTGGACGTCGTCGTGTTGAACGGCTATCCGGGCAGCGTGGCGGCCACCTGGCAGCGCTTCGGCCGCGCCGGGCGTCGGCAGCAACCGGCGCTGGGGGTAATGGTGGCCAGTTCGCAGCCGCTGGACCAGTACGTGGTCCGCCATCCGGACTTCTTCGCCGACGCCTCGCCCGAGCACGCGCGCATCGCGCCGGACCAGCCGCTGATCCTGTTCGATCACATCCGCTGCGCCGCCTTCGAGCTTCCGTTCCTGGCCGGCGACCCGTTCGGCCCGATCGATCCGCTGGTCTTCCTGGAAGCGCTGGCCGAAACCGAGGTGATCCACCGCGAAGGCGACCGCTGGGAGTGGATCGCCGACAGCTATCCGGCCAACGCGGTCAGCCTGCGCTCGGTGGCCGACGGCAACTTCGTGGTGGTCGACCGCAGCGATGGCAAACAGCAGATCATCGCCGAGGTGGACTATTCCGCCGCCGCGCTGACCTTGTACGAAGGCGCCATCCACATGGTGCAGTCCAGCCCCTACCAGGTGGAGCGGCTGGACTGGGAAGGCCGCAAGGCCTATGTCACCCGCACCCACGTGGACTACTACACCG
>NZ_JBFULO010000014.1:0-24889 GCF_054049855.1 Stenotrophomonas sp. P5_B8
GATCGGGGCTGGGTGCCGATGCCGCCGGACCGGCTTCTGCCGCATCTGCCAGCGCTGGCCGGGCCAGCGCACGTGGCCGGCCTGCTGGCGCCGGCCCCGGCCACCGGGCTGGCATTGGGGCCGGTGCTGTCGGCCACCGACCAGCCTGGCGTATGGCTGGCCAATCGCATGCCGGCCGACCCCCTCGCCACCGCGCTCACGCTGCCGGCGCACAGCCTGCCGCAGCGTGTGCTGCGACTGGATCCGGCCCTGCCCGGTGGCTATGCGCGTGATCTGGAGCTGCTGCCCAACACGCTGCCGCCCAGCCGCCATCTCGGCTATGCGGTGCAATGGTTCGGGTTGGCGTTGACCGTGCTGGTGGTCGCGCTGGTCCTGGAATTCCGCCAACGTCGCCGCCCCGCCGCCGGTTCCCGGCGCTGAGCGTCCCAACATGAGAAAATGCCGCCTATGAATGCCACTTCCCAGGATCGGCTGCCCTCGCGCTCACGCGGCCGCTGGACGTTGATCGCCTTGTTCGCGCTGTTCTTCGGCGCGATGGCCCTGGCCGGCGTGCTGCGCTTTTCCGGCTGGCAGCCCACCGCGCACCGCAACAGCGGCCAGCTGCTGCAGCCGCCCGTGGACCTTCGCCAGCATCCGCCACTACTGGCCGATGGCACGGTGTATGCATGGAATCCCGATGCACGCACCTGGCGCATCCTGGTGGTCCCGTCTGCAGGCTGTACGAGCGAGTGCGTCACTTTGTCGCAGGGATTGGGCAAGGTGTGGCAGCTGTTCGGGCATAACGCCGATAATGTCGAGATCCTGTGGCTGGGCACGCCGCCGGCCGAGGTCCAGGGCTTGCCCGCATTGCGCGCGCTGCGCGACCAGTCGGCCCTGCGTTCTGCCCTTCCCGCCGTGGATGACGCCGCCGGCACGCCGGTGTATGTGATCGACCCCAACGGTTTCGTGATCATGCGCTACGCACCGGGATTCGATATGGCTGGTCTGCGCAAAGACCTGGCCACGCTGCTGAAACTGAAGTGAGTTCCGTTTAGATGAGCCTTCCCGCACGCCCGGTGCTGCACCGCAATTTCCACCGTCTGGCGTGGTTTGCGCTGATCATGACCGCCAGCACGATCATGTTCGGTTCGTTCGTGCGCCTGTCCGATGCGGGCCTGAGCTGCCCGGACTGGCCGACCTGCTATGGCCGGGTCACCTGGCCGCAGCATGCCGCCGACGTGGTGGGCCATGAAGCGGCCAAGATCCGTCCGCTGGAAACCCACAAGGCGTGGCGCGAGCAGGTCCACCGCTTCCTGGCCGGCGCGCTCGGCATCGAGATCCTCACCCTGGCGCTGTTGGCCACGCGTCGTCGTCGCTGGGGCAGCACCGCGGTGGTGACCGCGTGCGTGCTGGTGGCTACCGGCATACCGCTCTACATGATGGGCATGCACGTGCCGGMCAGCATCCTGGCGATCCTTGGCGAGGCCATCCTGCTGATCGCCGCGCTGCGCTGGAACAACATCGACCTGGCCCGTGCCGCCTTGCTGACCTTGGCGGTGGTGATCTTCCAGGCGTTGCTGGGCATGTGGACGGTGACCTGGCTGCTCAAGCCGATTGTGGTGATGGGCCATCTGCTCGGCGGCATGTTGATGTTCAGTCTGCTGGTGTGGATGGCCTGGCGCGCGACGCACATGCCGATCACGCTGGTGGAAGCACCAAAACTGACGTCGCTGCTCCGCCTCGGCGTGGCCGTGCTGGTGCTGCAGATTGCCTTGGGCGGTTGGGTCAGTGCCAACTACGCCGCGCTGGCGTGCGGCGGTGGCAGCGCTTCGCTGGACAACTTCCCGCGCTGCGTCAGCCAGTGGTGGCCGCAGCATGATTTCAAGGAAGGCTTCACGCTGTGGCGTGGCATCGGCGTGGACTACGAAGGGGGCGTGCTTGATGGCGCCTCGCGGATCGCGATCCAGCTGGCGCACCGGATGATGGCGATCGTGGTGGCGGTGTATCTGCTGTGGCTGTCGGTGCGCCTGTTCAAGCTGCCCAGCATGCGCGGCTGGGCCAGCGCGCTGGGGTTGCTGGTTGTGCTGCAGATCACCCTGGGCATCCTCAACGTCAAGCTGGCGGTGCCGCTGGAAGTAGCGGTCGCGCACAGCGGTGGCGCCGTGGCACTGCTGTTCGTGCTGGTGACGTTGCTGGCGCGCCTGCGCGCGCCGGATGCGGACGGCAAGACCGGCGCCGCGGCGTCTGCCGTGCAGGCAGGCTGACGGCATGGCCAGTTACCGTCAGTACTGGGACCTGACCAAGCCCAAGGTCGTCGCCCTGATCGTGTTCACCGCGCTGGTGGGCATGTTCCTGGCCATCCCCGGGTTGCCGACCGCGCAGCAGGCGCTGGACGGCGCGCTGGGCTTCCTCGGCATCTGGCTGGCCGCCTCGGCCGCGGCGGCGATCAATCAGCTGCTGGATGCGCGCATCGATGCGCAGATGGCGCGCACCTCGTGGCGCCCGCTGGTGGTGGGCAAGGTCAAGCCGTGGCAGGTGCTGGTGTTCGCCGGCCTGCTGATCGCGCTGTCGATGACGATCCTGGTGGTCTGGGTCAACGTCATCACTGCGGTGCTCACCTTCGCCTCGCTGATCGGCTACGCGGTGATCTACACCGTGTACCTCAAGCGCGCGACCTCGCAGAACATCGTCATCGGTGGCCTCGCCGGCGCCACGCCGCCGATGCTCGGCTGGGCGGCGATCACCGGCATGCAGGGCCCGTGGGACTGGGCGTATGCGTCGCTGCTGGTATTGATCATCTTCATCTGGACCCCGCCGCATTTCTGGGCGCTGGCGATATTCCGTCGCGAGGACTACGCCAAGGCGGAGATCCCGATGCTGCCGGTGACCCATGGCGTGGTCTACACGCGCAAGTCGATCATGGTGTATTCGATCGCGCTGGCCGTCGTCAGCATCCTTCCGGTCGTGGTGGGGATGAGCGGCATGTTCTACCTGGGCGGTGCGATCGTGCTCAACGCGGTCTTCCTCTGGTACGCCTGGCGCATGCTCAACCCGCCGGACGAGCTGTTCTCGATGAAGATGTTCGGCTACTCCATCGTCTACCTGATGGCGCTGTTCGCGTTCCTGATGGTGGACCACTGGATGCTGCCCTGGTTGTAAGGGAGCAGATAGCGCGGGCGCCGTACCGACCAACGGTCGGTACCTGCCGGGGCGGTGATGGCTGCCACGCCTTCACCCGCCGTAGGTCACGACCATTGGCCGTGACACCTCAATCCGTGCGCCGCGACACATTGAATTTCCCGCGAACGTCGCCATTGCTGTCATGACCGAACAGGACGTGACGGCATGAAACGATGGATGCGAAGCGCAGTACTGGCCCTGACACTGCTGTGCAGCGCGGCGATTGCCGCGCCTGCACCCGATGAGACAGTCACGCAGATCATGCGGCACGCCGGCGACCACCGCCTGGTCGTGCTCGGCGAATACCATGGCACCGCCGAAACGCCGCTGCTGGTGGCCGACCTGATGGAGCGCTACAGCCGCAACACATCGGCCGTGCGGCTGGCGCTGGAACTGCCGATGAGCGAGAACGTCGCACTGGCCCGCTACCTGCGCTCGGACGGCGATGAAGACGCGCGCGCGACGCTGCGCACATCGCCGTTCTGGGTGGTGAAGGACGATCAGCATGACGGCCGGCGCAGCCGCGACATGCTCGCGCTGATCGAGGCGGTCCGTGTGTTGCGGGCCCAGGGCCGCGATGTGGGCGTGGCCGGCTATGACAACGARACCGGCACCTCCACCAGCAGTGACCAGCGCGATGCGGCCATGGCCACGCACCTGCGCCAGCAGTTCAGTGCGCTGCCTGCCGATGCAYGGATGCTGGTGCTGACGGGCAACGTGCATGCCATGCGCACCCGGTCGGTCGATGCGGCCCCAGACATGCAGAAGACGATGGCCGCGTACCTGCTGGACCTGCCGCTGTACAGCGTGCGTCTGGAAGCGCTGCGCGGCCATTTCTGGGCGTGTTTTCGGCCGTGCCGCGCAGTGCCGCTGATCGTGCGTCCGCCGCGCGCGGCGACAGAATATACAGAAGCGGATCGCCAGTACGACCTGTGGATATGGATGCCCGCCTTGAGCGTTGCCACCCTGGCCGACCGCTGAGATCACGCTGACATCGCGCCGAGCTACGGTATCGGCAGTCGTTTGGAAAACGACCCTGACGAAGGCATGTCCGCGAACGTGGCGCGATTCACTCCGGGCGGACGGTTGGCGCCGGCTCAATGGGATCGCGCGCATAGCGCTGGGCGATCATCGCGCAGACGATCAGCTGGATCTGGTGGTAGATCATGATCGGCAACACGATCGCGCCCAGGCTGCCGCCGGCGAACAACACCTTGGCGATGGGCACACCGGTGGCCAGACTCTTCTTGGACCCGCAGAACAGGATGGTGATCTCGTCTTCGCGGTTGAAGCCCAACCGGCGGGCGATGAAGCGGATCAGCGGCATCGCGATGCCGAGCAGCGCGGCGGCCACGACCGCCACGGTCAGCAGCGACAGCAGCGGCGTCTTGCTCCACAGGCCTTCGCTGACGGCTTCACCGAAGGCGGAATAGACCACCAGCAGGATCGTGCCCTGGTCGGTGTAACGCAGCAGCGCGCGCTGCTTCTCCACCCAGCCGGCGATCCACGGGCGCAGCAGATGGCCGGCCACGAACGGCACCAACAGCTGCAGCATGATGCTGGCGATGGCCTGCACCGGGTTGTGCATGCCGCCTTCGGTGCCGGCCAGCAGCGCCAGCAGCAAGGGGGTGAGGAACACGCCGAGGATGCTCGACAGCGAGGCGCTGCACACCGCGGCGGGCACGTTGCCGCGCGCTATCGAGGTGAAGGCGATCGAGGACTGCACGGTGGACGGCAACGCACACAGGAACAGCACGCCGATGTACAGCTCCGGGGTAAGCAGCCAGCCGTCCAGCGGCTTGAACAGCAGCCCCAGCAGCGGGAACAGCACGAAGGTGCACGCCAGGATGGTCAGGTGCAGGCGCCAGTGCAGCACACCGGCCATGATCGATTCGCGTGGCAGGCGCGCGCCGTGCAGGAAGAACAGCAGGGCGATGGCAACGTCGGTGACATCGTCGAGCACCATGGCCGCCGCGCCGTGCATCGGCAGGAAGGAGGCCAGCAGCACGGTGCCGAGCAGGGCGAGGGTGAAGGTGTCCGGTCGCAGGCGCGACCACCAGCGGGTCATGGTGGGCAGGCTCCTGTAGAGCAGGGAAGAAGGTGGGACAGGACACGTGGGTTCATCGCGCCGCGTCCTTTTCCAGCAGTACGCGGGTGGGTGCTTCCAGCGAGGTCATGCCGGCGCGGCGGCCCAGTTCCAGCGCCTGCTCGACGGTTGCCCCGTCCTGCGCCTGCAGCAGCGCCAGCAGCGCGCCGGCACGGTTGCCGGAGGCGCAGTGCAGCAGCACCGGGCCGGTGCTCTGGGCGAGCGTGGTGCGCAGCGCGCGGGCGTTCGCCTGGGTCAGGCCGGCAGCACCGGCCACCGGGATGCGCACATAGCGCAGGCCGAGGCGTTCGGCGGCCGCGGTTTCATCGAAGCCGCGATCTTCATCGGGCTGGCGCAGGTCGATCACGGTGGTGACCCCGGCCTTGGCTGCCTGCTGCAACTGGACGGCGCTGGGCTGGCCGGCGGTGTACAGCTGCGGCTGTGGCTGCGCGAAGGGCAGCTCCCCGGCCCAGGCGGGTAGGGCCAGCGCCAGCAGGCAGGCGACAACGCAAGGGCGGCAGTAACGCAACAACGATGCAGCGGGATTCACGGTGGGGGACGCCACGGCTGCTCCGTCGTCTAGAAGCGGATGGTACTGCGCGCCTTGAGCAGTTCGCGCAGCTCGTACTTGTCAGTATCGTCCAGGCCCTGCTGGCTCTGCTTTGCCTGAAGCTCATCCATGCGTTGCCGCATCAGCTGTTTTTCCAGCTGGGCCACCGCATCGTGCAGTTCCTCGGTCCACATCGCCTCATCGCCCGGCTGGGTATGGGCGGCCAGTTTCTGCAGGGACGCCTGTTCTTCGCGGCCCTCGAAATGCTCCAGCAGCGCGCCGGTGGTGATGTCCGGGCGCTGTTCGACCAGGGTCAACAGTTCGGTCAGCAGCTCGATGCCAGGCAGGCGCAGGCCGTCGAAGTGGTGGCCTTCCAGGGTCATCGCCAGCGATGGCTGCTGCAGCAGGATCGCGATGGCGGCCCGGACCAGGCTGCGCCGCTGCGTCGGGGCAATCGGGCGCGAGGGCGGACGCCCGGACGGCGTGGCCGCGCCCGGCCGGGCACCCAGTCCGGTCAACGTGGCCAACTGCTGCTTCATCAGGTCGCCAAAGGCACCGTCGGGAATCTGCGCCAGCATCGGCTTGGCCCGTTCGGCCAGCCGTGCCTTGCCATCCAGCGTGGCCATGTTGACCTCGCGGGTGAGCTCGTCGAAGAAGAACTGCGACAGCGGCGTGGCCTGCTTCAGGCGCACGTCGAAGGCCTCGCTGCCTTCCTTGCGCACGATCGTGTCCGGGTCTTCGCCATCGGGCAGGAACAGGAAGAAGGCCTGGCGACCATCCTTCATGCGCGGCAGCACCGACTCCAGTGCGCGCCAGCCGGCGCGGCGGCCGGCGGCGTCGCCGTCGAAGCAGAAGAACACGTCCGGCGCGTTGCGGAACAGCAGTTCGGCATGCTCCGGGGTGGTCGCCGTGCCCAGCGTGGCCACCGCCTGGGTCACCCCGTACTGGAACAGCGAGACCACGTCCATGTAGCCCTCGACCACGATCAACCGCTCGATCTTCTGGTTGGCCTGGCGCACCTGCCACAGGCCGTACAGCTCGCGGCCCTTGTGGAACAGTGCGGTCTCTGGCGAGTTGAGGTATTTGGGGCCGTCGTCCTTCTCCATCACCCGGCCGCCATAGGCGATCACCCGGCCACGGCGGTCGAAGATCGGGAACATCACCCGGTCGCGGAACTTGTCGTAGACATGCCCGCGGTCGTTCTTGGAGAACAACCCGGCACGGTCGAGCAGCTTCATGCGCCGCTCGTCCTTGCCCAGCGCGTCCTTCAACGCGCTGTAGCCATCGGGCGCGTAGCCGATCGCAAACCGCGCGCGGTTCTCCTCGTCCACGCCGCGCTGGTCCAGGTAGGCGCGCGCCTTGTCGCTTTCCTCCAGCGACTTCTGGAAGAAGCGCGTGGCCGCATCCAGCGCCGAATACAGCTCGCGGCTGTCGTCCTGCTGCTGGGCGGTACGCGGCTGCGTATCGCGCGGCACGTCCATGCCCACGCGCTTGGCCAGCTCGTCGACCGCATCGAGGAATTCGAGGCGGTCGTAATTCATCAGGAAACTGATCGCCGTACCGTGCGCGCCGCAGCCGAAGCAGTGATAGAACTGCTTGGTCGGGGAGACCGTGAACGATGCCGAGCGCTCGTCATGGAACGGACAACGTGCTGCATATTCCTTGCCCTGGCGTTTCAGCGGAACGCGGCTGCCCACCACCTCGACAATGTCGGAGCGGGCCAGCAGGTCGTCGATGAATGCGTCGGGGATACGGGCCATGGGCAGCAGGCAAGAGCAGGGCCGATGGCGGCCATGCACGGAAGCGGGGGTCGGACTAGTCTACTAGCTGCCGGTCGCTGCGCCCGGGTCCGGTGCGGCGATACCGGCCTGGGCGAGGTGAAAACGGGCGCGTAGGCGCTCGTCGATCACCGCGGTCATCAGCGCGCCGACAAAGAACACCACGGTGGCGTAATAGATCCACACCAGCGAGATCACCAGCGCACCCATCGAACCGTACGCACTGCCCGGGGCGACGGTGGCGATGTACAGGCCGATCGCATACCGGCCCAACGCGAACAGCCCGGAGGTGATCGCCCCGCCGATGAAGGCCTGGCGCCAGGCCACGCGGCGGTCGGGCAGGTAGTGGTAGAGGAAGGCGAAGCCCACCGTGTACAGCGCCAGGCTGGTCAGGTAACCGATCGCCGGCAGCACCGAGGGCAGCTGCGCGAAGGCCACCTGCAGCATGGTGGTGGCGGTCATCGACAGGATCAGCAGGAAGCCCAGCGCCAGCACCACGCCGAAGGAGAACACCCGCTTGCGCAGCCACGCCACGATGCCCTCCAGACGCTCGCCGCTGGTGTTGAAGATCAGGTTCAGCGCGTTCTGCAGCTGCGCGAACACCGCCGTGGCACCGATGAACAGCAGCAGCGTGCTCCACACCCCGGCCAGCGAGCCCACGTCGGGCTGATTGTCGGCGTTCTTGAGTACGGTATCGGCCACGGTGGCCGCGCTGCTGCCGGCCACATCGTTGATCTGCGCAATCAGCGCCTGCTGTGCCGGCGGGTACAACGAGGCGGTGAGCCACAGCAGCAGGACCAGCAGCGGGGCCATCGAGAGCAGGGCATAGAACGAGACCGAGGCGGCCTGGGTCAGCACGTCGATATCGACGAAACGTTTGCCCACAGCCATCGGAAAGCTGCGCTGCAGCCGGTCGACGTACTTGTGCAGGCGCGGCGGCACACCATGGTGGTGGGGCGCGGGCTCGGATGCAGGGGGAGGCGGCAGCGAAGACATGCCTTTTTTTAGCAGGGCAGGGTCGAAGGCGGGGTGAAACGTGCGGTCGGTGGGCGCGGTTGTGCGCGCACCGACCGGGGCGTTGCGGGAGGCAGCGACCGTGGGTCGCCACCTCGGCCAATCAACCCGCGAGCTGCTGCTTGACCAGCTTGGACACCAGACCCATGTCGGCCTGGCCGGCGAGCTTGGGCTTCAGCGCGCCCATCAGCTTGCCGATGTCGGCCGGGCTGGCGGCACCGGTTTCGGCGATGGCGGCCTGGATGGCGGCCACGATCTCCGCTTCGCCCAGCTTGGCCGGCAGGTACTGGTCGATCACCAGGATTTCCTCGCGCTCGATCACGGCGAGGTCTTCGCGGTTGGCCGCTTCGAACTGGCTGACCGAGTCCTTGCGCTGCTTGACCATCTTTTCCAGCACGGCCAGCACGGCGGCGTCGTCCAGCTCGATGCGCTCGTCCACTTCACGCTGCTTGATGGCGGCGTTGATCAGGCGGATGACGCCAAGACGGTGCTTCTCGCCGGCCTTCATGGCGGCCTTCATGTCGTTGGTGAGCTGCAGTTTCAGGCTCATGGAACACCTCGTATCGGTCAAAAGAGCGGGGAGGGACCCCGACAGGCTGGAACGCAAAAAGCCGGTAACGCTCGCGCGTTCCGGCTTCGGCTCCGCCGCGACAGACACAGGGCCTGCCGCATCGAAGTTGCGTAGATCAGTACAGGCGCTGACGCTTGGTGACGTCGCGCGAGGAGCGACGCAGCTGACGCTTCACAGCAGCAGCAGCTTTACGCTTGCGCTCCTGGGTCGGCTTTTCGTAGAACTCGCGCTTGCGGGTTTCGGCCAGCACGCCGGCCTTTTCGCAGGTGCGCTTGAAGCGACGGAGCGCAAACTCGAAGGGCTCGTTCTCGCGGACTTTAACGCTGGGCATGGAATCTCCGGGACACAGTAGAACCGGGTCACACCCGGTGAGAGCCGCACATTATAGCGGCGGCAAAAGAAGTTGCAACCCACCCCGGCGAACTTCTTGGCCACAGGTGGTGTCGGGTGGGCTGGCGGTAACGCTGCCGGGGCCTCAAGCGGTCCATAATACGCGTTATGCGAGTCCTTGGTATCGAATCTTCCTGTGATGAGACCGGCGTGGCGGTGTATGACACCGACCTGGCCGGCCCGGACGCACTGCGCGCCCATGCGGTCTATAGCCAGATCGCCCTGCATGCCGAGTACGGCGGGGTGGTGCCTGAATTGGCCAGCCGCGACCACGTGCGCAAGCTGCTGCCGCTGATCCGCCAGACCCTGGCCGACGCCGGGATGGGCGTGTCCGATATCGACGGGGTGGCCTATACGGCCGGCCCCGGGCTGGTCGGGGCGCTGCTGGTCGGGGCGGGCGTGGCCCGGTCGCTGGCCTGGGCGCTGGAGGTGCCGGCGGTCGGCGTACACCATATGGAAGGGCATCTGCTGGCCCCGCTGATGGAAGACGACCCGCCGCAGGCGCCGTTCGTGGCCCTGCTGGTGTCCGGTGGGCATACCCAGCTGGTCGCCGTGGACCGGATCGGCCAGTACCGCCTGCTTGGCGAGACCCTGGACGACGCCGCCGGCGAGGCCTTCGACAAGACCGCCAAGCTGATGGGTCTGCCGTACCCGGGCGGACCGCAGCTGGCCGCGCTGGCCGAGCGCGGCACCCCGGGCCGGTTCAAGTTCACCCGCCCGATGATCGATCGCCCTGGGCTGGATTTCAGCTTCTCCGGCCTGAAGACCCAGGTGCTGCTGGCCTGGCGTGACAGCGACCAGAGCGAACAGACCCGCGCCGACATCGCCCGTGGCTTTGAAGACGCGGTGGTCGACACGCTGGCCATCAAGTGTGAGCGCGCGCTGGATGCGGCCGGCACCGATGTGATCGTGGTGGCCGGCGGCGTGGGCGCCAACAAGCGCCTGCGCGCCAAGCTGCAGCAGATGGCCGCCCGCCGTGGCGGCCGCGCCTGCTTCCCGCGCCCGTCGCTGTGCACCGATAACGGCGCCATGATCGCCTTCGCCGGCGCCCTGCGCCTGCAGGCCGGCCAGCACAACCCGCCGCAGGTACAGGTCACCCCGCGCTGGGACATGGCGACGCTGCCGGCGGTGTAACTACGCCGCCGGTCAGGGCGGGCGATTGCGCAGCAGCGGGGTCACGGCCTCATGCCCGGCCATCCAATCGGCGGTGCGTGTGCAGCGCAGTGCCACTAGCCGCTGGATGGCGGCGAAATCTTCGCCCAGGGCGCGCGCGAAGATGGGTTCATGATGGGTGATGCGGTTGCGCAGCCGCCGGATCTGCTCCAGATCGTTGTGTATGCGTGCGCGGGTGACATGCCGGGGCGCAGCGGTGTTGGCGCCGGGAAGTACGGTCCCCATGCAACGCGACCACACCCGTACGTCGAACCGCTGCGTGAACATCTTCTGCCAGAACACGAAGCTCAGCGTGGGAATGAGCTGCGGGGTGCCGTGACTGCAGCGTGCGACCGCGCGCTGCAGCTCGCGGCGTGGGTTGTAGCCGCTGGTTGGACTGGGCAGGCTGTCGGCGAAGCCCTGCACCCACGGCCAGCGTGGTCCATGAATCCGGGTCAGTGCATCCGAAACCGCGTTGCGGATGACCACTTCACCGATGTGCAGCGGAATCAGGAAAGCGGCGGAGATGTGGGCATTCCACACGTACAGTTCAAGCGGGGTACTGCGGACATCGAGGCTGGCTACGGCGTTCTCGTACGTCCCCATCCGGTCGGCTGACAGCGCCCGCTTCACGGCATCCTCGATCTGCATGGTCACGGCATCCCTGGTCCCTGCTGACGATCGAGGCTACGAGTGTGGCCAGATGCCGGGCATCGGGAATCCGGCCGTCGTGTGGTTGTTCTGACTACCGTTTTTCATCATTCGATTGCCGCGTTCAATTGACGCATCGCAAACAACGCGCCCCGTCCCGTTTTGCGTCAACAAAGGTTGACGTGGTCGTGCCGGCCCCGTAATTTTCTGCCTACGCGCCACCGGGACTCGCGGATGGGAATCCCATCTCCCCCMGGGGACAAGAGGTAAGCAAAGGGTCCCGAAAGGGGCCCTTTGTCTTTTCCACCTCGGGCGCTGCACCACGGCGCCTGCCCCCGGTTCCCGGCACGTTCCGGGCCGGCCCGTTACCATGTCCGACATCTTCCACGTGGCATGGCTATGGACAAGGTATTCATCGAAGGGCTCGAGATCGATGCCCTGATCGGCATCTACGACTGGGAACGGCGGATCCGCCAGACCCTGCGTTTCGACCTGGAAATGGGCTTCGACAACCGCCGCCCGGCTGCCAGCGACGACATCGCCGATACGCTCAACTACAAGGCGGTGAGCAAGCGGATCGACCAGTTCGTGCGCGAGTCCGACTTCGGCCTGGTCGAAACACTGGCCGAGCGCATCGCCGAGATCGTGCTGCGTGAATTCAATGTGCAATGGCTGCGCCTGAAACTGAGCAAGCCCGGTGCGGTGCGCGGCGCGCGCGCGGTCGGGGTGATCATCGAGCGCAGCGCGCAGGATCTGGCAACCCCCTGATAACCCGGAACGGAGATCGATACACGATGTTGGATGCGGTAGTGGCAACCCGGTGGCTGGACAGTGTGCAGCAGACCCTGGAACCCTGGCCTTGGGCCTACACCCTGCTGGTGCTGGCCGTGTTGGCGCTGGCGGCCTGGCTGGCCAACTTCGTCACCAAGAAGGTGCTGTTGCGCGGCCTGCGCAAGCTGGTGAACCGTTTGCCCGGGCACAACCCCGGCAACGAAGGGGGCAACAACCTGCGGGTGATCTCGCGGTTGTCCAACGTGGTGCCGAGCATGGTGATCGCCGCCGGCATCCGCATCGTGCCGGACCTGCCGGTGGAGCTGGTCGACTTCGTCATCGGCGCCTGCCGGGCGTGGGCGGTGCTGACGGTGGCGCTGGCGGTGTCGCATGCGCTGGATGCGGCCAATGACCTGTACGAGCGCCGCCCGGACGCGCGCAACAAGCCGATCAAGGGATACCTGCAGGTCGTAAAGATCGTGGTGTTCGTGATTGCCGGCCTGTCGATCGTGGCCACCCTGCTGGGGGTCAAGCTTGGTCCGCTGGTCACCGGCCTCGGCGCGGCCACCGCGGTCCTGATGCTGATCTTCCAGGACACCATCCTGTCGCTGGTGGCCAGCGTGCAGATCAGTGGCGATGGCCGGGTGCGGCTGGGCGACTGGATCGAGATGCCCAGCCAGAACGCCGATGGCGATGTCATCGATATCGCCCTGCACACCATCACGGTGCAGAACTTCGACAAGACCATCACCACCATCCCGACCAAGAAGCTGGTGACCGAGTCGTTCAAGAACTGGCGCGGCATGCAGGAAGCGGGCGGGCGCCGGATCAAGCGCGCGCTGTACCTGGACCAGCACAGCGTCGGCTTCGTCGATGCGCCGATGCTGGTGCAGCTGGAGCAGTTCGCGGTGCTGGGCGATTACCTGCGCGACAAACAGGCCGAGCTGCAGCAGTGGAACGCCGGGCTGCAGGCCAAGGGCGTGGCGGCGGTGAACGCGCGCCGGGTCACCAACCTGGGCACGTTCCGCGCGTATGTGGAGCGCTACCTGCAGCAGCATCCGGGCATCCATACGGACATGACGCTGTTGGTACGGCAGTTGCAGCCCACGACCCAGGGCCTGCCGCTGGAGATCTACTGCTTCACCCGCACCACCGCCTGGGGCGAGTACGAGGGCATCCAGTCCGATGTGTTCGACCACCTGCTGGCGACCTTGCCGGCCTTTGGCCTGCGGGTGTTCCAGGAATCCAGCGATGCGATGTTAATGGCCGGGCAGCAGCGTCTGGCCTCGCCGGAGTAAGCTCCTGAGCCCCCGTTGCCGTGCTCGCGGCAACGGGGTTCTTCCCAGGGGGAAGAAAAATGAACGCCAAAATCATTCACAACGGGTCCGGGAACGCTAGAATCCCGGCCTTGTAAACGTTTTCATAAGGACAGCCGGTGRCCGCCGATCGTATCGAAACCCTCATTGCCAAGATGACCGTCGAAGAAAAAGTCGGCCAGCTGGGTGTGTTCGCCGACATGGTCCGGCCGTTCGCCCCGGACGTGAATCCGGAAGCCAACGTGCTCAACGCCGACCAGGTGCTGCAGCAGGTGCGCGAGGGCAAGGTGGGGTCGCTGTTCAACGGCGTCGGCGTGGAAGCCGGCCGGCGCATCCAGCAGGTCGCGCTGGAAGAAAGCCGCCTGGGCATCCCGGTGATCCTGGCCGCCGATGTCATCCACGGCATGCGCACCGTGTTCCCGATCCCGCTGGGCGAAGCGGCCAGCTTCGAGCCGGACCTGGCCGAGCGCACCGCCCGCGCCACCGCGGTGGAAGCCACCGCTGCCGGCCTGCACTGGACCTACGCGCCGGCGGTGGACATCGCCCGTGACCAGCGCTGGGGCCGCGGTGCCGAGGGCGCCGGTGAAGACGTGGTGCTGGGCTGTGCGTTCGCCGCCGCCCGTGTGCGTGGCTTCCAGGGCCCGGACCTGCGTGCCGCCGATGCGCTGCTGGCCACGCCGAAGCATTTCGCCGCCTATGGCGCGGTGATGGCCGGCATGGAATACAACATGGTCGACATTTCGCCGCAGACCCTGCGCGATGTGCACCTGCCGCCGTTCCAGGCCGCCTTCGAGGCGGGCGCGCTGACGGTGATGTCCTCCTTCAACGACATCAACGGCGTGCCGGCCAGTGCCAATGCCGAACTGCTCACCGACATCCTGCGCGGGGAATGGAAGTTCCCGGGCGTGGTGATCTCCGATTACACCGCCGACATGGAGCTGGTCGCGCACGGCTATGCCGCCGATGACCGCGATGCCACCGCCAAGGCCTTCACCGCCGGCCTGGACCTGAGCATGCAGAGCGGCTTCTATGCCGAGCACCTGCCGGGCCTGATCGAAAGCGGCGAGGTGCCGATGGCCACGCTGGACGAATCGGTGCGCCGCATCCTGCGCCTGAAGGATGCCATCGGCTTGTTCGACGACCCCTACCGGTCGCTGGACCTGGACCGTGAAGCGTCCACCGCGCATATCGCCGCGCACGATGAACTCTCGCGCGATGCCGCGCGCCGTTCCATCGTGCTGCTCAAGAACACCGACGCGGTGCTGCCGCTGAAGAAGACCGGGCAGAAGATCGCGCTGATCGGCCCGTTCGTGCAGGACCGCGACAACATCGAAGGCTGCTGGACCCTGTTCGGCGACAAGTCGCGCTACGTCAGCCTGGAAACCGGCGTGCGTGAGGCGATCGGCGATGCGTCGCTGCTGGAAATCGTGCCCGGCTGCGACCTGGAAGTGGCCGTGCAGGACGGCATCGAGCAGGCCGTGGCGGCTGCACTGCGCGCCGATGTGGTGGTGCTGGCGCTGGGCGAACCGCAGCGCTACAGCGGTGAAGCGCAGTCGCGCGTGGAAATCACGCTGCCGGCCGCGCAGCAGGCGCTGGCCGAAGCGGTGGCGATGACCGGCAAGCCGCTGGTGGTGCTGCTGCGCAATGGTCGCGCGCTGGCACTGCAGGGCGCGGTGCGCAATGCGCACGCCGTGGCGATCACCTGGTACCTGGGCACCCAGACCGGGCATGCGGTGGCCGATGTGCTGTTCGGCGACTACAACCCGTCCGGTCGCCTGCCGGTGAGCTTCCCGCAGGTGTCCGGCCAGCAGCCGTTCTTCTACAACCATCCGCGCACCGGTCGCCCGGAACTGCCGACCATGTCCGAGTTCAAGGCGCGCTGGCGCGAGATCCCCAACGAGGCGCTGTACCCGTTCGGCCATGGCCTGGGTTACACCACCTTCGGCTACGGCGTGCCGCAGCTGAGCAGCGACACGCTGGGCTGGGACGACACCCTGACCATCACCACCACGCTGACCAACACCGGTGCGGTGGCCGGCGAAGAAGTGGTGCAGCTGTATATCCACGACCGCGTGGCCAGCCGCGTGCGGCCGGTGCGTGAGCTGAAGGATTTCCGCAAGGTAGCGTTGCAGCCCGGCCAGAGCACCGAGGTGCAGTTCACGCTGGATCGCCACGCGCTGGGCTTCACCGGTCGCGATGGCGTGTTCCGTGCCGAACCGGGCCAGTTCGAGTTGTGGGTGTGCGCCTCCTCGGTCAGCGGTGAGCCGGTGATCTTCGAGCTGCTGGCCGGCTGAGACGGCGGGGCGGCCACGCCGCCCCGTAGAGCCGACCGTTGGTCGGCTGCCGTGCTGCCTCGCCGACCGTTGGTCGGCTGCCCTGCCTGGACGCGTGATTAGCGCGCAGAAGCAGCCGACCAACGGTCGGCTCTACGTTGGTCGTCGCCGGCGGCTGCCGTCCCGGCGGCAGGCGGGTGGACTCGTCATCATCGGCGGCTGACGTAAACGCGGTTACGCTGGCGCCCTCGCGATATCGACGGAGCCGAGCATGCGTGTGATCCGAATCCTGTTACCCACCCTGTTGCTGGCCGCCTGTTCGCAGCCGGCGCCGCCGACGGCGGACGCCGCTGCACCGGCTACCTCGCCACCGGCGACCACCGCCACGCCCGGGGACGACGTGCCGGCCGCCGGCCTGTCGCCGGATGCGGTGAATGCCGGTGCCGAACCTGCGCCGGATGCCGCCACCCAGGCACCGCCCAATGGCAGCCCCGAGGCGTCCGATGCGATCGACACCGAAGAGGGCGAGGGCGATGCCCGCCAGCGTATTGAAAAACTGCTCGGCGACGCCGACGCGTACGAGGCGCTGTTCAACGACCTGCAGCGCGGTGTCGCCGCCAACGATACCAATGCCGTGGCGGCATTGATGCGCTATCCGCTGCTGGTGCATGTGGGCGGCAAGAAACGCCAGGTGGCCGATGCGGCCACGTTCAAGCGCGAATACAGCCAGATCGTCACCCCGGAGATCGCCAAGGCGATCGCCGCGCAGACCTTCGATGGGCTGTTCGTGAACTGGGAAGGCGCGATGATCGGCAAGGGCCAGGTCTGGATCGGCGGCAAGTGCCTGGACAAGGACTGCACCCGCTCGGACGTCAAGGTCATCACCGTGCAGGATTGACCGGCCCTGCCCGCCCTTCCGGCCTCGAGGACCGGGAGGGCGGGCATGTCAGGATCACGCCTTGGGCGTGAGCTTCAGCAGGCGCCCGTTCTTGCCGTCTTCCAGCAGCCAGATCGCACCGTCTGGGCCCTGCTCCACTTCGCGGATGCGCTCGCCCATGTTGAAGCGTTCGGCTTCATGCGCGCTGTCGCCGTCGAAGGCCACGCGCACCAGCGCCTTGGACGACAGCCCGCCGATAAAGCCGCTGCCCTTCCACTGCGGGAACTGCGTCCCGCTGTAGATGATGAAACCGGCCGGCGAAATCACCGGGGTCCAGCTCACCTTGGGCGCTGTGAATTCGGGGCGTGTGGCGTGGTCGGGAATATCGCGGCCGTCGTAATGGTTGCCGTTGGACACGATCGGATAGCCGTAGTTGGCGCCGCGCTCGATCAGGTTGAGTTCGTCGCCGCCGGCCGGGCCCATCTCGTGCACCCACAATTTGCCGCGCGCATCGAAGGCGATGCCCAGTGCATTGCGGTGCCCCAGCGACCAGACCTGTGCGGCCACGCCGCCCTGCGAGGCGAACGGGTTGTCGGCGGGCACGCTGCCGTCGTCGTTCAGGCGCACGATCTTGCCGAGGTTGCTGGCCATGTCCTGGGCCGGATCGAACTGCTGGCGTTCGCTGGAGGTGATCCACAGTTTGCCGTCCGGGCCGAACGCCAGGCGATGACCGAAATGGCCCTTGCCGTCCACCTTGGGCGTCTGCCGCCAGATCACCTTCAGGTCCTTGAGCGTGCCGCTGCCATCGGCGCCCAGGACCAGACGCGCGCGCGCCACCGCGGCACCCCGGGTATCGCCTTCACCGGCTTCGGCATAGCTGACGTAAAGCAGCTGATTGCGGGCGAACTGCGGGTGCGGCAGCACGTCGCCGAACCCGCCCTGGCCGCCATAGGCCACCTTGGGCAGGCCGCGGATGTCGGCTCGCGTAGCCGTCTTGAGGTCCACGTGCTTCAACGTGCCGGCCTTCTCGCTGACCAGCAGGCTGCCGTCGGGCAGGAAGCTCATCGCCCAAGGCTCGTCGAATTTGGCCACTTCGGTGGCGGCGAAGGGCCACTGCGCCTTTTCCAGCACGGGGGCGGCGGCCTTGTCGGCGGCCACGCAGGCGGTGGTGAACAGCGGCAGGGTAAGAGTGACGGCGAGCGAAAGCAGGAGCTTGCGGGTCATTGGGGATCTCCGTAGGGGGATGCGATGGCCAGCCATGGTTGTACAGCATGCCCATCAACGCGGCGTGGACCATACGTCATCCCCGGTAGGCGCGCGGGCCCGGATCGGCTACCGTTGCCGCGGGCCGCCCGTGGGGTGGCAGGTGCGGCATGCCGCCATCAAATGGAGTTGGATCAATGAAGCAACAGGTGCATAAACCCTCCCCGGCGTTCATCGCCGCCTCGTGGGCGGCGCTGCTGCTGGGCGCGGCGGCTTATCTGGTCGGTCTGTTCAACGCGGAAATGGTGCTCAACGAAAAGGGCTACTACCTGACCCTGCTGTTGTTCGGGCTGTTCGCGGCCGTCTCGCTGCAGAAGAGCGTGCGCGATCGCGTCGAAGGTATTCCGGTCAGTGGCCTGTACTACGCGCTGTGCTGGTTTGCGCTGCTGGTGTCTCTGCTGTTGCTGCTGGTGGGGCTGTGGAACGCCACGCTGCTGCTGAGCGAGAAAGGCTTCTACGGCATGGCCTTCGCGTTGAGCCTGTTTGGCGCGGTGGCAGTGCAGAAAAACACCCGCGACCTGATGGCCGCGGGTGCCGATGCGCGTGCGATTCCGCCGCTGCCCAGCGGCGAGTAACGCTGTCAGGCGTGTCGCGCGCTGCCTCAGGTACCGCGCGGCACGCCCTTGTCCAGATGGGCCTGGCGCAGTGCGGTGGATTCATCCCAGCCGCGGCGCACCGCATTGCGCGCCTGTTCCCAGGTCAGCTTGCTCTTGCCGTGTTCCTGCGCCCAGCGCGTCTGCAATTCGGCTTCCACCTGCTCGTAGGCGCGGATGACATCATCGGCGCGCGAGTGGTGACCGAGCTGGTAAGCCGGCTCGTAGTCGTCGAAGAACTGGGTGTTGTCGTAATACGGCTCGCTCGGAAAGCGCTCACGCCAGTAGTCCGACACGGCCTGGCGCGGCACGCCGTCTTCCGGCACCCGGCCGGGAATCTGATAATCAGTAGGCATGTGGTAGCTCCGGTTGGGTGAGGTTCCAGCCTAGCCAGACGCCGGTTAACGCAGCGGACCGGTGGAGTGAATGACAGATCAAGTGCCATTCGCTGCGCAGGCGTGGTTCAGCCCAGCGGTTCCTTGCGCGGCAGTTTGTAGATGACCGCCCCCACCACGAAGGCGATACCGGCGGCGGCCATGTTCTGCCAGCTGGCGCTGACGAACAGGGCCACGCACAGCAACAGCGCCAGGATAGGGATCAGCGGGCCGCCGGGCAGTTTCAATGCACCGGGACGGTCGCGGAAACGCCGTGCGAGCACCAGCACCGCAGCGGCGGTACCGATGTAGGCGAACAGGCGCGTGGTCATCGACAGCAGTGCCAACTGCACGAACGAACCGGACAGTGCCAATGCCAGCGCGATCAGGCCCTGGGTGATGATCGCCGCGGCTGGCGTGCGGAAGCGTGGATGCACCTGCGCCAGCAGCTTGGGGCCGTAGCCGTCGCGGGCCAGCGCAAACAGGAAGCGCGGCCCCATCATCATCGTGTTGCTGTTGGTGCCGAGGATGGAGATGGTGGCGCCGACGGTGAGGATCAGCGCCAGCGCCTCGCCGCCGAAGCTGGAGGCCGCATCGGCCAGCGGCGTCGGCGAACTGGCCAGGCCGGCCAGGGTGCCCTGCGCGACCAGCTGCACCGCCCCGTAGATGACGGTGACGCTGACGATCATGGTAATCAGCGCGAACGGAATATCGCGGCGCGGGTTCTTGTACTCACCGGCAGCGGCCGGGATGTTCTCGAACCCGGCGTAGGCATACAGCAGCAGCAACGCGGCCTCGCCCATGCGCTGCAGGTCATGCGGGTCCGGGCGCACGCCGGAGAAGGCTAGGTCCATGTCCACGTAGAACGCGCCGATCGCCACGAACAGCAGCAAGGGCACCAGCTTGCCGATCACCAGGATCACCCCGGTGCGTGCGGCCGAGCGCACCCCGGCCACGTTGACGGCGGTGAGAAAGCCCAGCGACACCACGATGATCGCCACCCGGCCCAGGTCATGCCCGGCCCACGGCCAGAACCGCGCCACTGCATCGGCCAGCGCATTGCTCAATGCTGCCGCCGAGCTGATCCGGGTCAGCCAGATCATCCAGCCGATCTCGAACCCGGCAAACCGACCGAACGCCTCACGTGCATACAGGTAGCTGCCGCCGGGCTCGTCGAAGTAGCTGGCGGCCTGGGCATAACAGAGCACCAGCAGCGCGACCACGATGCCGGCCGCGACCACGCCCCACAGGCTGAAGGGGCCGAGCAGGGCGACGGTGGCGGCCGGCAGCAGGTAGATGCCGCTGCCGATCACATCGTTGATCGACAGCCCGACGATCTGCCAGCGGCTGACCGCGCGTTCCAGTTGCGGATCGGCCGGTGTGCTCATCGCGTGTTGTCCTGTTGTGCCGGCAGATTCCAGTCGTATTGCAGCTGCTGGTACTGCGCGCGCGGCAGCAGCACGAACAATGGGCGCTGGGCCGGGTCCAGCCAGGCCAGCAGGCTGCGCATGTGCTCGGGCTGCATCGCCGTACAGCCGGCGGTCGGCTCACCGGGCGTGCGCCACAGGTGGGCGAAGATGCAGCTGCCGCGGCGCGGTTCGGCTTTGGGGTTGTGCTCGATCACAAAGCCCTCCCGATAGCGCGCATCGCCCTTGTTGTGCAGGTCCAGCCGCATCGGTTCGGTGGAGCCTTCCACGGCGTCGGTGCCCACCACCTCGGCATCGACGATGCGGTTGTAGTACGGCGAATCGGGGACGTCCATGCAGTAGCTGCTGGCCTGCATCGGCTGGTAGGGCAGGGCCGTGGTGATCTTTGGCGCATAGCCGAAGGCCGGACCGATGCTGAAGATGCCGGCCGGGCTGCGGCCATCGCCTTCCTGTTTTACCGGGTCCCCGGGCTTTATCGGGTCGCCGGGCGGATGCGCGGCAGCGCCCTGGGCCGGCAGCACGCCCACGCCCCAGGCGCTGCCGTTGCGGCCCACGGCCACCTCGAATGCGTCGCCGTGGGGCGCCCAACCCTTGGGCGTGCGCACATAGGCCTGCAACCGGCCCTGGGTGGCGTCCCAGCCCTCGGTGGTGACCACGATCATCTGGTGGTGGTCCTGCAGTGGGCCCACCGCCGGGGTGAGCGCGGTGGCAGGCAGGGCGCTGGCGGCCAGCACGACGGCGAAGACGGAGCGGAACAACGGCAGCATCGTGGCGGACTCCAAAAGACCAGGTGTCGATCAGGTGTCGATCAGGTGTTCGATCCGTTCCAGGTTCACCCCGAGCTGGCGGTGGCGGTCCGGGTTGGCGTGGCACAACAGCACGAAGACGAAGTCCAGCAGGGACTGCAACGAGGCACGGTACAGCAGTTGCGCCACGTGCGGCGCTGGGTCGTGCGCGCACACCACCAGCGAGGCATCGGCGTGCGCGCGCAGCGGGTTGGCGCTGTGCCGGGTGATCGAGATCACCTTGCCGCCCATGTCCTGGAACTGCCGCGACAGCTGAAACAGCTGCGGCAGCTTGCCAAATTCGGAGAACACCAGCATCGCATCGTTGGCGCGCGCGGCCGACAGGTTGGCCATCATCAGGATCGGGTCGGCGTGGTGCACGGTGAGCATGCCCAGCAGCGACAGCCGCATGGCGAATTCGCGTGCGTACAGGCCGTCATCGCCCAGGCCGTAGACGAACAGCTTGGGTGCGGCGTCGATCAGCTGCACGATGGTTTCCACGTCGGCCTGCGGATTGGCCAGCCGGGTTTCCTGTTCGGCGGCGGCCTTGCTCAGCCGCAGCCGTTCGGCGATCTGCGCGTAATCGTTGGCATCGGCCGGTGCAGGCGGGCGTGACTGGGGATCGCTACCGGCGCGGGCGACCGCCTCGCCGATGGAGTACTTCAGATCCGGATAGCCCTTGAAGCCCAGCTTTTGACTGAACTTGACCACGCTGGACTGGCTGATCCCCAACGCGCTGGCCAGCTGCTGGGACGAGTAATCGCGCAGCAGGTGGGCGTTGTCGAGGATGAAGTCGGCGATGCGGCGTTCGATCGCCGACATGTGGTCACGCTCGGAGCGGATTTTCACCAGGGGCGGCATGGAAAGGGCATCAGGTCCGTTGGGGAGAGCATACGCAATGCGGCCGGTAGAGCCGACCGTTGGTCGGCTGCACAGGACAGGATCGCGCGAAGAGCAGCCACCCATGGGGTGGCTCTACCGCAGTAATGCAGACGGTCACCACCGCGGCGGCGTGATCATCTCCAGCCCCCGCACTTCAGTGATGCCCAGTCCCGGTGCGTCGCTGATGGTGATCTCCGATTCGTTGAAGTTGACCCCGCCGGTGACCGGGTTGAACTGCCCCAGCGAGGGGCCGTCCAGGTCGACCTTGGTGATCACATCGCTCTTGGCCACCGCCAGGTGCACGGCCGCGGCCACGCTGATGCTCGACTCGATCATGCAGCCGATCATGCACGGCACGCCGTAGATCGCGGCGATGTCGGCGATGCGGATCGCATTGGACAGCCCGCCGGTCTTCATCAGCTTGATGTTGATGATGTCCGCCGCGCGCTGTTGGATCAGGTCGACCACCTGGCCGGGATTGAACACGCTCTCATCGGCCATCACCGGCGTGTTGACCCGGTCGGTGACGTACTTCAGCCCACTGATGTCGGCCGCCTTGACCGGCTGCTCCAGCAGTTCCAGCACCACGCCGGCCTCTTCCAGTGCGCGCATCGCGTGCACCGCCTGCTTGGCGGTCCAGCCCTGGTTGGCATCCAGGCGCAGCAATGCCCGGCCCTGCACCGCCGCATGGATCGCCTTGACCCGCTCGATGTCCAGCCCGATGTCCTTGCCGACCTTGATCTTCAGCGACTCGAAGCCGCGGTCGATGGCCGACAGCGAGTCGGCCACCATCTTGTCGATGTAGTCCACGCTGATGGTGATGTCGGTGGTGATCACCGGATCGCCGCCGCCGAGCATGCGGTACAGCGGGGCGTTGTGCAGCTGCGCCCACAGGTCGTACACCGCGATTTCCACTGCGGCCTTGGCGCTGGTGTTGCGCTCCAGCGAGGATTGGATCAGCGCGCACACGCGGTTGAGGTTGGCCACGTCCTGGCCGATCAGGCGCGGCTTGATGAAGCTGTTGATGGCCTCGATGATCGACCCGTGGGTGTCGCCGGTGATCACCGCCGTCGCCGGGGCCTCGCCGTAACCGGTGTGGCCGCTGTCGGTGCGCACCAGCACCACCACGTCCTCGACGGTGTCCACGGTGCGCAGCGCGGTCTTGAAGGGGGTTTTCAGCGGCACGCGCAGCATGCCCAGTTCGATGTCGGTGATCTTCATTCAGGGGTCTGTGGCCGGATGCGCTGGATGTTGGTGATACGGTCGATGTAGCTGACGGTGTCGCTGGCCATCATCGGCTCCAGCGGGGTCACCGACACGCCGTTGAGATGGGCCTGCACGCGGGTGCCGTCGGCGCCGAACCAGCTGCCCCCGGCGGTGTCGTGGATCATCCAGGTGCGGCCGTCGAGATGGCCGAGGGTGACCATCACGTGCCCGGGGATGTAAACCAGGTCGCCGACCTGCAGCTGTTCCACCGCCGCGGTGCGCTTGGCCTGGCCGTCCTTTGGATCGAAGGCGATCCGGTCCAGCGCCGGGCTGACCGCTTGGGCGCTGGTGTTGCGCGGCACCAGCACGCCGAAGCTGCGGTAGATCTCCGAGACGAAGCCGCTGCAGTCGCGGGTGTCGTAGTCGTGGCCCCAGCCGTAGCGTTCGCCGAGGAACTTGAACGCCTGGGTGATCAGGTTGCGCGGGGTCAGGGGCAGGTAATCGGCGGCGCTGTCCTGCGCGCGCGGCAGCAGCGCCGGTACCAGCGCCAGGCCACCGTCGTCGTTGCGCACCGGCAGTTGCACCACGTAAGCGGCATGCGCCTGCTGGCCGTTGACGGTCTTGTCCTGCGGCCAGTCGGCGATCACCGGCAGGCGCACGCCCATGTCCAACTGTAGGCGCGACACGCGGGGCTCCTCCGGGGTAGGGGCGGTGAAGGCGGTAGCGCCGGTGATGACACGGTACGGACCGCGCTGGGCGTAACCGAGCACGGTGGCCGCATCGCCGAGGCCGACGAAGCGCTTCTCGATCCATGCCGAATAGCGCTCGCTGGTGATGAACAGCCAGTGGCCATCGGCGCTCTCATGCAGCACCGCTATCGCATCGCCCGGAAACAGCGCCGATTCCTGGAAGCGGTCGATATCGGTATCGCCCTGTGTGGTGAACACCCGCAGCGTGGTCGGGAACGCGCGCAGGGCGGCGCGGTGGGTGACCAGGCCGTACTGCAGCGGACGCTGGGCCGGAACCGCGTCCAGGGCGAGGTTGGCCACGGTGGCGCCGCGCTGGGCGGCGCTGATGCCCTGGCCGTCCGCGCCGTACAGCGGTTTGGCCGGCCAGGTCGACAGGGTTTCGATCGCGGCCAGCACCTGTGCCCGCGGCAGCTGTGTCGGCAAGGCGCGCAGGTCGTGGATGGAGCGGTCTTCGGCACGCATCCGTGCGTTCTGCGCGGCGATGCCGGCGCGGTCCAGGATGGGCTGGTCGGCGTTGGGCGCGCGCTGGGCCCAGAAGCCGGGCGCCAGATAGGCTTCGCGCAGGCCGATGACGCCGCCGAAGTCGGCGTCGGCCGCGCGGCGTGGCGCCTCGGCAGCGGCATGACCGGTGGCAAGCAGGGCGGCCAGCAGTGCGCCGGCCAGCCAGGACGGCCGCGCAGGGCGGTTGGGGGAAGCCAGGATCCTCAAGCGGTCACCCTCCTCGGAAGCGTCAGGAATATTTATTCCTTTTTTCATCGAAAGCAAGAATAAATTATTGACCGCCCATCGGGCCCGTGTTACACAGCGATTACCACCCGCACCTGGGAAGTGTCGCCGTGGATTTCGCTGCACGCAAACCGCGTTTGCTCCATTTCGCCCGCTGGCGCGCCGCAGCCTGTCTGCTGTTGGCGCTGCCGCCGCTGTGCGCATGGGCCGGCGCTTCGCTGCCGGAGGTGATCGCGCAGATCGACCGCGGTGCGTTCGCCACCRCCACCGCGCAGATCGATGCGGCCCTGCACGAC
>NZ_JBFULO010000015.1:0-24884 GCF_054049855.1 Stenotrophomonas sp. P5_B8
CTCCAAAGCGGTGCAGGGCAGCGTTGAACTGCTAAAGTCGCACGGTCGCCAGGAGAGCTTTTGTGAACGCGGTTGCCCACGATTCCACTGCAGATTCCAGTGCGGAACACCGCATCGTCGAGGCGTTGCTGCGCAATGGCCGCCTGAAGGAAGGCGACCTCGCGCGGGCCCGTCCGCTGCACCGCGAAGCCGGTGGCAGCTTGTTGCAGTTGCTGGTGCGGTTGGGCCTGGTGTCCGAGCGCGACCACGCCCAGACCAGCGCCGAGGTTCTGCAGCTGCCGCTGCTGGAGGCACGCGCCGTGCCCGAAGCCGCCCCCGAATCGCTGCTGGACGCGCTGCCGCTGTCGCTGCGCTTCCTCAAACAATTCCATGTCTGCCCCCTGGCGCTGCAGGAGGGTGTTCTCGACCTGTGGTTGAGCGATCCGCAGGATCCTTACGCCGCCGATGCGGTGCGCCTGGCCATGGGCGTGCCGGTGCGCGTGCACGTCGGGCTGCGCGCGGAGATCGATGACCTGATCGAACGCTGGTACGGCCAGGGCCGCAGCGCGATGGGGGCGATCGTGGAGACTGCCGATGGCGAGGGCAGCGTGGTCGATGATATCGAGCACCTGCGCGATCTCGCGTCCGAGGCACCGGTGATCCGGCTGGTCAACCTGGTCATCCAGCGCGCATTCGAACTGCGCGCCTCGGACATCCATATCGAACCGTTCGAGAACCGCCTCAAGGTGCGCTATCGCGTCGATGGCGTGCTGATCGAAGGCGAGAGCCCGCCGGCCAACCTGACCGCCGCGGTGATCAGCCGCATCAAGATCATGGCCCGGCTCAATATCGCCGAGCGCCGGCTGCCGCAGGACGGTCGCATCATGTTGCGCGTGCAGGGCAAGGAACTGGACCTGCGCGTCAGCACCGTGCCCACCGCGCATGGCGAAAGCGTGGTGATGCGACTGCTCGACCGCGACACGGTGGTGTTCGATTTCCACCGGCTGGGTTTCACCGATGCGTTCCTGCCGCAGTTCCGCAAGGTGCTCGAACAGCCGCACGGCATCCTGCTGGTGACCGGCCCGACCGGTTCGGGCAAGACCACCACGTTGTACACCGCGTTGAGCCAGCTCAACACCTCCGATGTGAAGATCATCACCGTAGAGGACCCGGTCGAATACCAGATCGAAGGCATCAACCAGATCCAGGCCAAGCCGCAGATCGGGCTGGATTTCGCCCACGCGCTGCGCAGCATCGTGCGCCAGGATCCGGACATCATCATGATCGGCGAAATGCGCGATCTGGAAACCGCGCGCATCGCGATCCAGTCCGCCCTGACCGGCCACCTGGTGCTGTCCACGCTGCACACCAACAACGCCGCCGGCGGCATCACCCGCCTGCTCGACATGGGCGTGGAAGACTACCTGCTCACCTCCACCATCAACGGCATCCTGGCCCAGCGCCTGGTGCGCCGGCTGGAGCCGCAGCACGCCCAGCGCTACCTGGCCTCGCCCGAGCAGATCGAGAAGTTCGAACTGCGCCGCCTGCAACCGGACGGCGAAATCTTCCTGTATCGCGCGCAGCCCTCGGCGATTGCACCGACCGGGTATCTCGGCCGTACCACCATCATGGAGTTCCTGGTGATGAACGACGAACTGCGGCGTGCGGTGATGCAACGCGCCGGCATGGGCGAGATCGAGAAGATCGCACGCGCGGCCGGCATGCGCACCATGTACGAGGATGGTCTGTCCAAGGCGTTGTCGGGCCACACCACCCTCGAGGAAGTGCTGCGCGTGACGGAGGAATCCTGATGCGTACACGGACGCGGCGGCGGGCGGGCGGCTGAGCATGGCGCAGTACCGCTACAAGGCGCTCAACGCCCATGGCGAGGTGTTCGATGGCCAGATGGACGCGGCCAGCGAAGCCGAGGTCGCGCTGCGTCTGCAGGACCAGGGTCACCTGCCGATGGAAGCGCGGCTGGCCAGCGAGGGGGTGGCTACCGCCTCCTCGTGGGCGGCCTTGTTGCGGCGCAAGCCGTTCGACGGTGCCGCGCTGGTCCAGTTCACCCAGCAGCTGGCCACCCTGCTGGGCGCCGGCCAGCCGCTGGACCGCGCGCTGACCATCCTGCTGGAACTGCCCGAGGACGAGCGCAGCCGCCGGGTGATCACCGAGATCCGCGACGTGGTGCGCGGCGGTGCTTCGCTGTCGACGGCACTGGAACGCCAGCATGGCCTGTTCTCGCGGCTGTACGTCAACATGGTTCGCGCCGGTGAGGCCGGTGGCAGCCTGCACGACACCCTGCAGCGGCTGGCCGATTATCTTGAGCGCAGCGCCGAGTTGAAGGGCCGCGTGATCAATGCGCTGATCTACCCGGCCATCCTGCTGGCCGTGGTCGGCGGCGCGCTGCTGTTCCTGCTGGGCTACGTGGTGCCGCAGTTCGCGCTCATGTACGAAAGCCTCGACGTGGCCCTGCCGTGGTTCACCCAGTGGGTACTGGCCGCCGGCCTGGTGGTGCGCGAGGGCTGGCTGGCGATGATCGTGGTGCCGGCGCTGGCGCTGCTGGTGATCGAACGCAAGCTGCGGCAACCGGCGTTCCGCCTGGCGATGGACGGCTGGCTGCTGCAGCGCAAGGGCATCGGCCCGCTGCTGGCCAAGCTGGAAACCGCGCGTCTGGCGCGCACGCTGGGTACGCTGCTGCGCAATGGCGTGCCGCTGCTGGCCGGGTTGGGCATCGCCCGCAACGTACTGGGCAACCGCGCGCTGGCCGCCGACGTGGACACCGCCAGCGACGAGGTCAAGAACGGCAACGGCCTGTCGCTGTCGTTGTCGCGCAGCAAGCGCTTTCCACGCCTGGCGCTGCAGATGATCCAGGTCGGCGAGGAATCGGGCGCGCTCGATACCATGCTGCTCAAGACCGCCGACACCTTCGAACAGGAAAGCGCGCGCGCGATCGACCGTCTGCTGTCGGCCATGGTTCCAGTGATCACCCTGGTGCTGGCCTCGGTGGTCGGCCTGGTGATCGTGTCCGTGCTGGTGCCGCTGTACGACCTCACCAACGCCATCGGCTGACGATGGCGCACCCCTCACACATGACATCCCGCAAGGAGCCTGCCGCATGCAACGCCGCCTGATCCGTTTTTCCTCGCCGCGCAACCAGTCGGGCATGAGCCTGCTGGAAATCATCATCGTCATCGTGCTGATCGGCGCGGTGCTTACCCTGGTCGGCAGCCGCGTGCTCGGCGGCGCCGATCGCGGCAAGGCCAACATCGCCAAGGCCCAGATCCAGACCGTGGCCGGCAAGGTCGAAAACTTMCAGCTCGATACCGGCAAGCTGCCGGCCAAGCTCGATGAGCTGGTCACCCAGCCGAGCGGCAGCAACGGCTGGCTGGGACCGTATGCCAAGCCGGCCGACCTCAACGATCCGTGGGGCAACCCGCTGGAATACCGCGCACCCGGCGAAGGCCAGCCGTTCGACCTGATCAGCCTGGGCAAGGACGGCAAGGTCGGTGGCAGCAGTTACGACGCCGACATCCATTACGAGTAAGCCTGCTTGCCGGCCATTCTCCCGTCACGCCACGCACCGCTCCGTTGTCCACCGCGCCCCGCACGCGTGGCGGCGGGGCTGTCGTTGCTGGAGATGCTGCTGGTGGTCGCACTGATCGCCATCGTCGGTGTGGTCACCGCCACCGCGATGAACGGCGGCATCRACGGCATGCGCCTGCGCAATGCCGGCAAGGAGCTGGCCACCCAGCTGCGTTATACCCGCACCCAGGCCATCGCCACGGGCGAACGCCAGCGCTTCCTGATCGACCCGCAGGCGCGCACCTGGCAGGGTGCCAACGGCCGCCATGGCAGCTTGCCGGCGACGCTGGAGGTGCACTTCCGCGGCGCGCGTGAAGTGGCCGCGGCGACCGGGCAGGGCGCCATCGCGTTCTACCCCGATGGTGCCTCCAGCGGCGGCAGCATCGAGCTGGAGGTGCGCGGTGCGGTGTGGCGGATCGACGTTGGCTGGATCACCGGCGAAGTGCGCTCGGGCCAGCCGCGGGAGCGTCGATGAAGCGCCAACGCGGGTATTCGCTGCTGGAAGTGATCGTCGCCTTTGCATTGCTGGCGCTGGCGTTGACCCTGCTGCTGGGCAGCCTGTCCGGCGCCTCGCGGCAGATCAGGCAGGCCGACCTGCGCAGCCGCGCGGTGCTGCACGCGCAGTCGCTGCTGGCCGTGACCGGTATCGAGGCGCCGCTRCAGGCCGGTCACAGCGCCGGCCAGTGGGAAGACGGCCGCTACCGCTGGGAACTGGACGTGGTGCCGTATGCGGAGCCACGCGGCGCGGCGGCGGCAGTCGCCGAGCCGGTGGCCGGGCCGACGCTGGCGCAGCTGACCCTGCAGGTGCGTTGGGGCGATGCCGACGCCGACCGCCTGCAATGGCGCAGCCTGCGCCTGCTGCCGGCCAACCCGGGGGGGGCGCGATGAGCGGCCACTCGCGTACCGGCGCACAGCGCGGTTTCACCCTGATCGAAGTCCTGCTCGCAACGGCCTTGCTGGTTGGCGGCCTGGCGCTGGCCTTCGCCACGGTGCGTTCGGCGATGGCGATCAGCCAGCGCGGCGAGCAGATGGTGTCGCAGAACGAACGCATGCGCGCGGTTGAAGGCTTCCTGCGCCGGCGTCTGTCGATGGCCATGCTGACCGCGACCACGCCGCCGGATCCCACCCGCGAGCCGGTGTACTTCCTGGGCGAGGCGCAGCACATGCTGTTTGTCTCCGACCTGCCCGGATACCTCGGTCGCGGTGGGCCGTACGTGCATGACCTGCAGGTGCGTGGCAGCGGCGAGGCGCAGCGGCTGGAGGTCACGCTCACCCTGGTGCAGAACGGCGAGCGCATCGAAGAAACGCCGCCGCGTCCGCCGGAAGTGCTCGCCGATGGACTGCGCGCGGTGGCGTTCCGCTATCGCGGCATCGACCCGCGCAACGGCCAACTCGGCGACTGGCAGGACCGCTGGGAAGATACCCGGCGACTGCCCCTGCTGGTGTCGATCACCGTCACCCCCCGGCAAGGGCCGGCCTGGCCGCCGATGGTGGCCGCGCTTGCCCAACAGCGCGGGGTACGCCAGTGAGGCGCGCGCGCGGTGCCGCGCTGGTGCTGGTGCTGTGGCTGATCGCGCTGCTCACTGCCGTGGTGGGTGCGTTCGCGCTCAGTGCGCGCGTGGAGCATCTGCAGCAGCGCGTGGTGGGCGACGATGCGATCGGGCAGGAACATGCGCGTGCCGGCCTGGAATACGCGCTGTACCGGCTGCAGCCCAGCGCCATGCGCCCGGCCTGGACGCCGGACGGGCGCCGCTACCGCTGGGAGTTCGACCAGCGCCGGATCGACCTGCACATCGTCGATGAGAACGGCAAGATCAACCTCAACCTGGCCGACGCCACGCTGCTGCAGGCTTTCCTGCGCGCGATGGGCGTGGACACCGCGCGCGCCCAGCAACTGGCCGGGGCGATCGTCGACTGGCGCGATGCCGACAGCCTCAAGCAGCCTGCCGGCGGTGCCGAGCTGCCCGAATACGTTGCCGCCGGCCTGCCGTACGGCCCGCGCAACAACCGCTTCGAGACACTGGGCGAACTGCAGCGCGTGCTCGGCATGGATGCCGCGTTGTATGAACAACTCGAGCCGATGCTGACCCTGTACAGTCGGCAGTCCCGTCCCGATCMGCGTTTTGCCGCCGGGCCGGTGCTGACCGCCATGGGCCTGGATGCACGGGAACTACTGGCCCAGCGCGAGCAGTCCGCGGTAGGTGAAGAACAGAAAGTGGGCGGTGCAGCGCTTGCCAGCGGCAGCGGCACCTATAGTATCGAGAGCCGCGCAATGGATGATCGCGGCCGGGTGTCGGTCCTGCAGGGGGTGGTGCGGATGGGGAACGCAGGCACGCCGGGAACGACTTACACAGTACTTCGTTGGGAACAGGGAATGGCAGCACGATGACGGCATGGCGGGACAGTCTGGTGCGGGCGCAGGGGCAACTGGCGCCGGGCGTGGGCAATGGCCTGCGCTGGTGGCGGCGTTCGCTGCTGGCGTGGTTGCCCGAGCGCTGGCAATGGGCGCTGGGCTGGTCGCGCTCGCGGCTGCTGCTGCAGCAGCACGGCGATCAGCTGGTGGTGCTGCGCGAGACCGGCGCACACACGCAAAGCGTGATCGAACTGCCCTGGCCGCAATCCCCGGCCACACTGGAACAGCGCCTGGACGCGCGGTTGCGCACGCTGCCGCGGCACTGGCTGCTGCCGGCCAGCGCCGCATTGCGCCGGCCGCTGCGCCTGCCGGCCGCCGCTGCCGCGCGTCTGCGCGATGTGGTGCGTTTTGAAATCGATCGCCAGACCCCGTTCGAACCGGCGCAGGTCAGCTTCGATGTGCGTGAGCTGGGCGCCTTGGACGATGGCCAGCTGCAGGTCGAACTGGTGGTGATGCCGCAGCAGGCGCTGCAGCAGTGGGCGCAGCAGGTCGGGCCGTGGGCGCAGGGATTGGCCGGCGTCGACGTCGCCGACGCCGATGGCCAGCCGCTGGGCGTCAACCTGCTGCCGCTGGAACAGCGCCAGACCCTGCGTGACCCGATGCGCCGCTGGAACCTGCTGCTGGCGGTGGCTACGCTGGTGCTGCTGGCACTGGCCGGGCAGCAGATCCTGCACAACCGCCAGGCTGCGGCCGATGCGCTGCGCGACCAGGTCAACGCCGCTGCGCGTGATGCACGCCAGGTGGCCGCCGAACGCCAGCAGTTGCAGACGCTGGTGGAAGGCGCGGCGTTCCTGGAACAGAAACGCACCGCGCACGCAAGCACCGTGGAACTGTGGAATGAACTGACCCGGTTGCTGCCCGATGGCACCTATCTTGAAAAGCTGTCGGTGGAAGGCGATTCGCTGCAGTTGATCGGGCTCAGCCGCGAAGCTTCGCAGCTGGTGCCGCTGCTGCAGGACTCGCCGCTGTGGCGCAAGGTCAACCTCACCGGCGTGCTGCAGGCCGACGGGGGCGCCGCCGGGCGCGACCGCTTCACCCTCACCGCCGAACTGCAGCCATTGCCCGGGGCCGTCGCCAAGCCGGCCGCTGCCGCCCCCGCCGCGGAGGTTGCCAATGGCAATGCCGACCACACGCCGTGACCGCTGGCTGGCGCTGGCGCTGCTGCTGGCGGTGATCGCGGCGGCCTACCTGGTGCTGGTGCACCCCTGGTTCACCCGGCCGCTGCTGGCGATCAACACCGATATCAGCGACCTGCAGGAGCGCGACCAGCGCGTGCAGGCCCAACTGCAGCAGCGCGCTGCGGTCGCGCGCGGCCTGCAGCAGGCGCAGGCCGCGCTGGCCGGGCGCCCCGGCTTCCTGCGCGAGGCGACCGCCGAATCCGCCGCCGCCGCGTTGTCTTCGCGCCTGCAGGACGCGGTGGCCTCGGCCAGTCCCGGCAACCGCAGCTGCACCATCAGCAACCGTTCGCCGCTGCAGGACACCAGCGGCGATGCGCAGTTCCCGCGTATTGCGCTGCAGGTACGCCTGCGCTGCGGCATCCCGGAAATGGCGGCGGTGTTGTACACCCTGGAAACGGGCAGCCCACGGCTGTTCATCAACAACCTCAACTTGCTCGCGCAGCGCTTCCAGCAGTCGCCCAATGAAACCGGCACCGGGCTGGATGTGTCCTTCGAACTGGTCGRCTACCTCAAGCCGGATGCGATGGCCGATGCGACCGCGGGCGCGGCGCCCGCCAGCGCACCGGTCACTGCGGCAGCGCCGGGCCTCTCCGACGGCACCGGGCTGAGTCCGGCACCGGCGATGGCCGTGCCGAATGATCCCCAGGCGACCGCCGATGCAGCAACGCAGCAGGCCAGCGACGCGGCAGACGCTGCGAGCCGCGCGGCCGAAGGCCGGGAGGACAGCCATGAAGATTGAACTGTCTTCGCTGCGCAGCTGGTGGCTGGCCACCGCGATGCTGTGGGCGGCCGCGATCTGGATCGCCACCCTGTTCGGCCTGGGCGGGCGCATTCCCGCCGCTGCCGATGGTGAGCGCAGCGCGTCGCCGCTGCCGGCGTTGCCGGCAGCCGCGCCGGAGCGGATCGCCTCGGCCGAGGCCTATGCGCAGATCGGCGCGCGCCCGTTGTTCGCCGAGGATCGCAAGCCGCGCCCGTACCTGCTCGGCGGCAGCGAACCTGGGGCGTCCAGCGCAGTGAGCCTGACCGGTGTGCTGCTCACCGCTGACTTCAGCATGGCCATCCTCACCACCGACCAGAAGCAGTCGTTGCGGCTGCGCCTCAATGGCGAGCCGGTGAACGGCTGGCAGCTGCTGGCGCTGGAGCCGCGCAGCGCCACGGTCAGCGGCCCCGGCGGTACGCAGACCCTGGAACTGACCGTGTTCAACGGCCAGGGCGGCGAGCCGCCCACGGTGCTGGGCAATCCGGTCAACGGCGCCGTGCCGCCGGCCGGTGCCGGCGTTACGCCGTTGCCGATGGCAGCGCCGCAGGCCGCACGACCGGCGCAGGCCACCGTCAACGTGCCGGGCCCTGCGCCCGCACCGCCGCCGGCACCTGCCGCGCAGAACGCGCCCGCACAGGGCCCCAGTGACGCGCAGATGCAAGCCATCCGCGCGCGCATCCAGGCGCGCCGCCAGCAGCTGCAACAACAACAGCAACCGTCGCAGCGACCGCCCACCGGCGGCTCCGGCCAGAACAACTAGAGTGCACAGCATGACATTGCGTCTTTTCTCCCCGCGTCATTTCTGCCTGTCCCTCGCCGTGGCCCTGCTGGCCGGGTGTGCGTCGGTACCGGCTCCGGACGTCCGTCGCAACGCAGACCTCGATGGCACGCATCAGGTGGTGGCCGGCGATGGCTCGCGCGAGGGCGTCGATGCCGAGGCGCTGGCCGACGGCGCGCCGCAGGCGGTGATCCGTCGGGGCACCGGCACCATGATCAACCGCAGCGCGGCCGCCGCCGCATCACCATCGCTGTCGCAGGCCGGCAACGGCACCGCCACCTTCAACTTCGAAGGCGAGTCGGTGCACGCGGTGGTCAAGGCGATCCTCGGCGACATGCTGGGCCAGAACTACGTCATCGCCCCGGGCGTACAGGGCACCGTGACCCTGGCCACGCCCAAGCCGGTGTCCTCGGCGCAGGCGTTGAACCTGCTGGAGATGGTGCTGGGCTGGAACAACGCGCGCATGGTCTACAGCGGCGGCCGTTACAACATCGTTGCCGCCGACCAGGCCTTGGCTGGTACCGTCGCGCCGAGTACCGCGCCGGCGTCCAGTGCGCGCGGGTTCGAGGTGCGGGTGGTGCCGCTGCAGTACATCTCGGCCACCGAGATGAAGAAGGTGCTGGAGCCGTATGCGCGGCCCAATGCGATCGTCAACGTGGACAGCGGCCGCAATGTGATCACCCTTGGCGGCACCCGCAGCGAGTTGGAGAACTACCTGCGCACGGTGGAGATCTTCGACGTCGACTGGCTGTCGGGCATGTCGGTGGGCGTGTTCCCGATCCAGACCGGCAAGGCCGAGCAGGTCTCGGCCGACCTGGAAAAAGTGTTCGGCGAGCAGAGCAAGACCCCCAGTGCCGGCATGTTCCGCTTCCTGCCGCTGGAGAACGCCAACGCGGTGCTGGTGATCACCCCGCAGGCGCGTTACCTGGACCAGATCCAGCAGTGGCTGGAACGCATCGACAGCGCCGGTGGCAGCGCGCGGCTGTTTTCCTACGAGCTGCGTTACGTCAAGGCCAAGGACCTGGCCGAACGCCTGGCCGAGGCCTTTGCCAACGAGAACGGGCGCAGCGGGCGGGGCAGCAGCAGTTCGCTCGCCCCGGGCGCGACCCAGATGGAGCTGGGCAGCAACCGCGACAACGCGCTCAACAACAGCACCATGGGCAACACCGGGTCCAGCAATGGCAGCGGTCTGGGCGATGGCACGATGAGCCTGCCGCAGCGGCAGTCCGGCAACGCCAGTTTCAGCCTGGAAGTGAAGGGTGACACCGTCGGCGTATCGGCGGTGGAAGAAACCAACACGCTGCTGGTGCGCTCCACGCCGCAGGCATGGCGCTCGATCCGCGAGGTGATCGAGAAGCTAGACGTGATGCCGATGCAGGTGCATATCGAGGCGCAGGTGGCTGAAGTGGCACTCACCGGCGACCTGAGTTATGGCGTGAACTGGTTCTTCGAGGAGGCGGTCAACGCGCCCGTCGAAAGTGGCGGGGCCGGATTGGCCAGCGCGCTCGGCCGCTCGATCTGGGGCAGCACCTCCGGTGTGGTTGGCAGTAGCGGGGTGGGCTGGACCTTCCTGGGCAAGAACGCGGCCGCGGTAATCAGCGCACTGGACAAGGTCACCAACCTGCGTCTGCTGCAGACCCCATCGCTGTTCGTGCGCAACAACGCCGAGGCCACCCTCAACGTCGGCACCAAGATTCCGATCAACTCGGTGTCGGTCAACACCGGCGTGGGCGACAATACCTACAGCCAGGTGCAGTATCTGGACACCGGTGTGATCCTCAAGGTACGTCCGCGCATTACCCGCGATGGCGTGGTGTTCCTCGATATCGTGCAGGAAGTCAGCTCGGCGGGCGCGACGCCGAACGGTTGCGATGCGACCAAGACCACCTGCAACCCGCCGATCAACACCCGCAAGATATCCACCGAGGCCGCCGTGCAGAGTGGCGATACCATCATGCTGGCCGGCCTGATCACCGACTCCAACGAGGATGGCTCCAACGGTGTCCCCGGTTTGAGCCGGATCCCGGTGGTTGGCGCGCTGTTCGGCCGGAAGACCCAGAAAAGCGCCCGCACCGAAGTCATCGTGCTGCTCACCCCCACGATCGTGCGCAACGCCCAGGAGTCGCGCAACCTCACCGACGAGTACAGCAGCCGCTTCCGCGCGATGGAGCCGTTCCCGAGCCATCCGAAGAAGAACTGAGCCGCCGTCGCGCTGTCACCGCAGCCGGCGCGCCTGCTACGCTGCGGCCAGGCGTCGGTCATCGTGACCGGCCGCTTCCCGTACGCCGCGCACAGGAGGACCGATGGGGACGATCGTGTTGCTGCCGATCGGGGTCGATGACAGCGCCCTGGACCGCTGCCTGGGCGCGCTGGATGCCGGCACCCCGGCCGACACCGCGCTGTGGCTGGCCGATGACGGCCAGGCCGGGCCACGCGCGCAGGCGGTGATCGCGCACTGGCTGGCACACACGCCGTTGCAGGCCGAGTACACCCGGCGCGCCAGCAGCATCGGCGAGGTCGCCCACCTGGATGAAATGCTGCGCGCCTGCGCAGGCGCGGATGTGGTGGTGCTGGCGCCCGACGCCATCCCCGCGCCGGGCTGGCTGCAGCAGCTCGATGCCTGCTTCGCGCGCGATTCCTCGATCGGCTCGGCCACCCCGTGGTGCAATGCCGGTGAGACTGCCGCATGGCCACGCCTGGGCGAGATCGACCCGGTGCCGGTCGACCTGGCGGCGATGGCCCAGGCCTGCGCAGCACTGCCGCCGATGCATCCGGAACTGCCCTCGGCCGTGACCCACGCGGTGCTGCTGCGCGCCAACGCCCGGCGCAAGGCCGGCGGACTGGACATGCACAGCTACGGGTCCTGGAACGCCGCGCTGGTCGACCTCAGCCTGCGGATGGCGGGCCTGGGCTGGCGCAATGCACTGTGCGAAACCGCGTTCGTCGCCCGCGCCAGCGAAGGCCGTGCGTTCGATGGCGACATGGACGCGCTCGGCACGCGCTGGCCCGGCTGGCAGCCGCGGCTGGCCGCGTTCCTGATGACCGACCCGCTGCGCCAGATGCGCGACACACTGCAGCAGCTGCACCGGCAGGCGATAATGCCGCGGTCCCAGGGCGATCTGTTCGCCGTGCCCGCCGCCCCACCGGAGTCACCTGCTTGAGCCTTGCCATTGCCGCGATCATCGTCAGCTACCAGAGTGCCAGCACCCTGGACAGCTGCCTGACCCGGCTGCGCGCCGCCCGTGGCGTGGTCGAGATCCGGGTGGTGGACAACGGGTCCAGCGACGGCACCCTGGAGATCATGCAGCGCCACGCCAGCGCTGACCCGCGCGTGCGTTTCATCGCCAATCCGGACAACCCCGGCTTTGCCGCCGCCAACAACCAGGGCGTGGCCGCCAGCCAGGCACCGTGGCTGGCCTTCATCAACCCGGACCTGATGGTCGACGCCGAGACCCTGGCGCAGCTGTGCGAGCGGGCGAGGGGCATCGGTGACTGCCTGCTCGGGGTCGAACAGGTCGATGAGCACGGCCAGCCCGATGCGGCGGTGCGCCGTCGCGATCCGGATTTCGGCGCGATGCTGCGCTCGCCCGGGCAGGGCGCGAAGCTGGCCCTCCCTGCTGATCCGAACCAGTCGCTGCAGCCGGTGCCGGCGCTGTCCGGCGCGCTGCTGCTGATGCCACGCACGCTGTTCGACCGCATCGGCGGCTGGGATGCCGGCTACCGCCTGCATGCCGAAGACCTGGACCTGTGCCGCCGGGTGCGCCAGGCCGGTGCGCTGGTGGCGATCGCCAATGACCTGAAGGTCGTCCACGTGCGTGGCGTATCCAGTCGCTCGCGCCCGTTCTTCGTCGAGTGGCACAAGCATCGCGGCCTGTGGCGCTATTTCCGCAAGTTCGAAGCCGGCCAGCGCAGCCTGCCGGTGCAGGGCGCGGTGTTCGCTGCGATCTGGGCCCACGCGCTCGTGCAGATCCCGCGGCTGCTCCGCGCGCGCTGACCGCCGGGCGTTGGTCGGTACATCCGGGCAGGCGCATAATCCGGGCATGATCATCCAGTCCCTGCTCGACACCGACCTGTACAAATTCACCATGATGCAGGCGGTGCTGCATCAGCATCCCGGTGCCCAGGTCCAGTACCGGTTCAAGTGCCGCACCCCGGGCATCGACCTGGCCGCCTACATCGATCAGATCAACGAAGAGATCGATCACCTGTGCCGCCTGCGCTTCAGCACCGACGAGCTCGACTACATGCGCGGGCTGCGTTTCGTCAAACCGGACTTCGCCGATTTCCTCGGTCTGTTCCACCTGGACCGCAAGTACATCGATCTGCGCCCGTCGGACAGCGTGCCCGGCGAGATCGACCTGAACATCACCGGCCCGTGGCTGCATACCATCCTGTTTGAAGTGCCGCTGCTGGCGATCATCAACGAGGTCTGGTTCCGCAACACCACCACGCCGGACGTCGCCGAAGGCGAGCGTCGCCTGCAGGCAAAGACCGCGCTGCTGCGCGACACCCCGGGCTTCGAGCTGTGCCGTATCGCCGATTACGGCAGCCGCCGCCGCTACTCGCGTGACTGGCATGCGCGCATGCTGCCGATGCTGCGCGAGGCGCTGGGTGCGCAGTTCGTGGGCACCAGCAACGTGCATTTCGCCCGCCTGTACGGCATGACCCCGCACGGCACCATGGCCCACGAATACCTGCAGGCGTTCCAGGCGCTGGGGCCGCGGCTGCGCGATTCGCAGGTGGCCGCGCTGGAATCGTGGGCGCGCGAATACCGCGGCGACCTCGGCATCGCGTTGTCCGACGTGGTCGGGCTGGACGCCTTCCTGCGCGATTTCGACATGTATTTCTGCAAGCTGTTCGATGGCGTGCGCCACGATTCCGGCGATCCCTTCGCCTGGGGCGACCGCATGCTGGCCCACTTCCAGGACCGTCGCGTGGATCCGCGCAGCAAGGTGCTGGTGTTCAGCGATGGCTTGAACATCGAGAAGGTGATGCAGCTGTTCGACTACTTCCGCGGCCGCTGCCAGGTCGCTTTCGGTGTCGGCACGCACCTCACCAACGACCTCGGCCCGACCCCGCTCAACATTGTCATCAAGATGGTCCGCTGCAACGGCCAGCCGGTGGCCAAACTCAGCGATTCGCCGGGCAAGAGCATGTGCGACGACCCCGGCTACCTGGCCTATCTGCGCCAGGTATTCGAACTTTCACCTGAGTGAAACGCGCACAAAAGCAACAATGAAGTGCACCTCGGGGCAATAAGTGACGCAYAGCGTCACTTTTCTTGGGAAATGTGATCCACATCACGTTGCACTGGCTAGCTCTCGCCACTTGGCCTACGATTTGCGTGATGGAAGTCACACTCGTTGGTCATCACAGGGAGCTGTCCGGTGAAGGTTCTATCTGTTTTCGGTACCCGTCCTGAAGCGATCAAGATGGGACCGCTGGTCCGGGCGCTGCACGCCGCGCCGGATATCGAGTCCATTGTCTGCATCACCGGGCAGCACCGGGCGATGCTCGATCAGGTGATGTCGCTGTTCGACATCCAGCCCGATCACGACCTCGATGTGATGGTGGCCAACCAGACCCTCAACGGGCTGTGCTCGCGCCTGTTCGCCAAACTCGATGCCCTTTACGAACAGGTACAGCCGGACCGGGTGCTGGTGCACGGCGATACCAGCACGGCCATGACCGCGGCATTGGCCGCTTTCCAGCGCCGCATTCCGGTGGGGCATGTCGAGGCCGGCCTGCGTACCGGCGACCTGCAGCAGCCGTGGCCGGAAGAAATGAACCGCCGCGTCATCGACGTGGTCGCCGACCATCTGTTCGCCCCGACCGACAGCTCGCGCTACAACCTGGAACAGGAAAACCTGGCCGGGCGCATCAGCGTGACCGGCAACACCGTCATCGACGCGCTCAAGCAGACCGTGGAGCGCATCGACCAGGATGCCGCGCTGCGTGCATCGATCGATGCGCAGTTCCCGTTCCTGCAGGCCGACCGCAAGCTGCTGCTGGTCACCGGCCACCGCCGCGAAAACTTCGGYGGCGGCTTCGAGAACATCTGTCGCGCGCTGGCCGAACTGGCGCAGCGTCCGGACCTGCAGATCGTCTACCCGGTGCATCTCAATCCGAACGTGCAGGGGCCGGTGCATACGCACCTGGGCGGCCTGGACAACGTGCACCTGATCGCACCGCAGGATTACCTCAACTTCGTCCGCCTGATGCAGCGCGCGCACGTGGTGCTGACCGACTCCGGTGGGGTGCAGGAAGAAGCCCCGGCGCTGGGCCGGCCGGTGCTGGTGATGCGTGATGTCACCGAGCGGCCCGAAGCGGTGCAGGCCGGCGTTGTCCGCCTGGTCGGCACCGATCCTGCGCGGATCGTGGCGGCCGTGCATGCCGCCTGCGATGCGCCGCAGGTGGCGGCGCACTTCATCGCCGACGCCAGTCCCTACGGCGATGGCCGGGCCTCGGCGCGGATCGTTGCTGCATTGCGTGGTCAGCGGTTCGACGAGTTTGTGGCCGCCCACGCCGTCCCGATGTCCCACACCTCCCTTTCAGAACTGACGCCATGACCAACACCATCCGTAGTACCGCACGCTTCCCCAAGGTATTACCGCTGGTCTTGGCCTTGGCCTTCCCACTCAGCCCTGCGATGGCGGCCGACACCGCCGCCGGGCRGTTCAGCGAGTGGGCCGGCGATGCCACGGTGACCCGCAGCATGACCCTGCGCGAGCTGGGCTTCCGCCAGCCGATCACGCTCAGCGGGCAGGAAAGCCAGCGCGAGATCTACCTGCCGGTACCGGCAGGCGTGCCGACCCGCGACGCGCAGCTGCAGCTCGATGGCCGCTACGTGCGCGGGCATACCGGGCGCAGCTCGGGGCTGTGGTCGGTGGATGGCGACCCGGTCGCCGCGCGCTCGATCACCGATCCGCAGGGCGATGCCAGCCAGCTGCTGGCCATCGACGGCCTGCCGCGCGACAACGGCTTCGTGCGGGTCAATGTGGGCTGGTGGTCGGTCGTATCCGACTACCGCTGCGCCGACCAGAGCGCGCCGGCCAACGTCCTGCGGCTGTCGCCGGATTCGCGTTTCAGCTACCGCTTCGATGGCCGTGCCGTGAACACCGTCGCCAAGGCCTGGGGCGCATTGCCGGCACGGGTGCGGCTGCTGGTCGATGGCAAGGCGCTGCAGGCACCGGCCTATGACGCCGCCTGGCGCGTCGGTGCGGCCTTGCGCAACGGCGGCAAACAGGTCGAGGTGGTAGCGCTGCCGGCAGTGGGCAGCACGGTCGACCTGACCGGCATCAGCATCCCCGCCAGCCTGCAGGGCGTGCCGGCCTACGCCGCGCTGGCCGCCGGCGGCGCGCAGCATCGCATCGCCAGCCTGGCCGAAGTGGGCGCGCTGCTGTCGCTGCGCGACAGCGGTCCGCTGGCGGTGGATGTGGCGATCAGCAGTGATCCGCTGCGCGCCGGCGTGCGCGCAGCGCTGGATGCACTGGCCACCGAAGTAGGCGCCAGCAGCAGCGATGCAGCGGCCGCGTTCACTGCCTGGCGCGGTAGCGACATGGCCGCGCTGGAGAAAGGGCCGGGCAACGCGTCGGTGAGCGTGGCCGCCGTGGCCGGGCGTCCGACCCTGGTGGTGGCCGCTGCGGCGGGCGGCAAGGTTGCCGGCCTGCTCAGCGAGCAGTGGCGCAACTACGCCCTGGGCCGCGAGCTGCAGGTGGCCCAGGCCAGCCCGGCGCCGGTCAAGCAGGATGCCGTGCTGCTCAGCCGCCTGGGCAATATCGCCGGTACGCTGGATATCGTCACCCGTGGCGACCGCAGCGCTACCTTCGAGCTGGGCGCGCTGTCGGCCGATGGCCGACTGCCCGACCAGGTCGTGATCGACGTCTCGGCCGCCCCCAACGCGGCCGGGCAGGGCGCGGTGGCGAGCATCTATTTCAACGACTACCTGCTCGGTGCCAAGGTGCTGGCCACCGACGGCAAGCCGCAACGGCTGACCGCCAAGGTGCCCGCCTATGCACTGGCGGCCCGCAATGAAGTGAAGATCAGCTTCCTGCGCCAGCCGGCGCGGCCGTACTGCCACGATCCGGCCACCGCGTTCCCGGTGTCGATCCTGCCCAGCAGTCACCTGACCCTGGCCAAGCGCACGCTCGACAACGATTTCATCGGGGCCGCCAGCCAGCTCGCACACGCCAATGAGGTGTTCGTGCCGGCAACCTGGCTGCAGGACGCCCCGACGTCGCTGGACAAGGTGATCGCCATCGCCAGCGCGGTGGGCGTGTCGCCGCAGGCCGCCGAACTGAAGGTGGTGGCGGCCGGCAGCGCGATCAGCCCGGGCCAGCCGTACCTGGCCTTCGCCCTGGCCCCGTCCGGCACCACGCCGGCCGGTCTCAAGGACGGTCGCCTGGTGGTCAATGGCGGCGACGCGCCGCTGCTCGACGTGGCCGGACTCGACCACGCCGCCGCCGTGCAGGTCGTGGACGGCGGTGGCCACATCGGTGTGCTCTACAACGACCTTGGCCAGCAGGGGCCGTCGCTGGAGGCGCCGTTCCGGCTGCTGCGCGGCGACCTGGCCGTGCTCGATGGCAGCGGTGTCGTCAGCGATTTCGACAGCAAGGATCCCTACGGGGCGCGCGTGGCCGATGCCGGCAACCCGCAGCCGGTGTGGCAGCAGCACATGGTGTGGCTGCTGGTGCTGGTCGGGCTGGTGGTGTTCGCGCTGCTGGCCGCACGCRTCGCGCAGATCCGTCGTCGCCGCAAGTCCGGCAGCAGCGGGCACTGATCGGCCGTGAACGGTCTCCCCTGGGATATCCACCTGGCCAACTACTACGCCGCGCTGGAAACAGCCGCGGCGGTGGTAGCGGTGCTGATCCTGATCTCCAGCCTCGATGACCTGTTCATCGACGTCTGGTACTGGATCCGCGAAAGCTGGCGCACCCTGACCGTCAAGAAACGCCGCGACTACCGCCCGCTGACCCAACAGGATCTGCTGCAGCGGCCGGAGCAACCGCTGGCGATCATGGTGCCGGCGTGGGCCGAGTACGACGTGATCGCGCAGATGGTGGAAAACATGATCGATGTACTCGACTACCGCGAGTACATCGTTTTCGTGGGTACCTATCCCAACGATGCCGAGACCATCGCCGAAGTGGAGCGCATGCGTCGCCGTTACAAACGCCTGCGCCGGGTCGAGGTGCCGCATGCCGGGCCGACCAGCAAGGCCGACTGCCTGAACTGGCTGATCCTGTCGATCTTCGATTACGAGAAACGCCACGACATCGAATTCGCCGGGGTGATTCTGCATGACAGCGAAGACGTGCTGCACCCGATGGAGCTGCGCTTCTTCAACTACCTGCTGCCGCGCAAGGACATGATCCAGCTGCCGGTGACCTCGCTGGACCGCGAGTGGTACGAGCTGATCGCCGGTGTCTACATGGACGAGTTCGCCGAGTGGCACGCCAAGGACCTGGTGGTGCGCGAAAGCGTGTCCGGCATGGTGCCGTCGGCCGGCGTGGGCACCTGCTTCTCGCGCAAGGCGCTGCTGGCGCTGAGCGCGGCCACCGACAACCAGCCCTTCAACAACGACAGCCTGACCGAAGATTACGACGTCGGCGCGCGGCTGGCGGCGATGGGCATGCAGTCGATCTTCGCCCGCTTCCCGGTGCAGTTCCGCGTGCGCCGCCCGTCGTGGTTCGGCTGGGGGCCGGTGCGCGAGAGCACCCAGTCGATGGCGCTGTGCGTGCGCGAATATTTTCCCGACAACTTCCGTGCCTCGTACCGGCAGAAGGCGCGCTGGGTCCTGGGTATCGGCCTGCAGAGCTGGGAGACGCTGGGTTGGCGCGGCTCGCTGGCGACCAAGTACCTTTTGGCGCGCGATCGCAAGGGCATCATCACCTCGTTCGTCAGCATCCTCGCCTACTTCATCTTCCTGCAGCTGCTGCTGTTCTGGGTGCTGAAGATGACCGGGCTGTGGCATACCCAGTTTCCGACCATCTTCCAGGCCGGCACGTGGCAGATGAACATCGCCCTGATCACCACCGCCGCGCTGGCCTCCCGCGTGGTGCAGCGCTTCTACTTCGTCAATCTCCTGTATGGGTGGGAACATGCGTTGATGTCGATCCCGCGCATGGTGGTCGGCAACATGATCAACTTCATGGCCACCGCGCGTGCGTGGCGGATGTTCCTGCTCTACCTGCTGTTTGGCAAGCRCATGGTGTGGGACAAGACCATGCATGATTTCCCCAGCGCCTCGCAGCTGGTGCAGACCCGAAAGCGGCTGGGCGAACTGCTGACCACCTGGCAGGCGGTCGAACCGGAACGGCTGGAGCAAGCACTGCAACAGCAGCAGGGCGGCCGCCAGCAGCCGTTGGGCCGCATTCTGGTGTCGCAGGGCTGGCTCGACGATGAGACCCTGGCCGAGGCGATTGCCTTCCAGAGTGATCTGCCGCGCGCGTTGATCGACGTGGACTACCTGCGGGCCGGCGTGTTCCCGTTGTCGGTGGGAGCCTGCGTGCAGTGGCGGCTGTTGCCGCTGCCGGGCAGCACGCCCGGCACCCTGTCCATCGCCGTGGCCAACCCGCTGAACGGGGCCGAGCAGGCGCAACTGCTGCAGGATGTGGAGGCCACCGCGCTGGAGCAGTCGATCGCGCGCGAAAGCGAAGTCAATGCCGGCCTGCGCCTGATCAGTGGCGAAAGCTACCGCATCGATGCGGTGCCGCTGTTGGGTGATCTGCTGGTGGAAATGCGCTTGATCGCACGCGACCAGTTCGAACGTGTGCTGGACGAGTACAAGCCGCAGCGCGATGGCCGCATCGGCGACTACCTGGTCAAGCACGGCGTGGCCACCGAGGCGGCCATCGCCGAAGCGGTACGCGAGCAGCACCGCCGTTCCGGCCAACCCCAGTACAGCGCAGACGGAGAGCTGAAGGCATGAGGACCACCCTGCTTTCGAGCGTGATCGCGCTGAGCCTGTTCGGCCTGGGCAGTGCCGGCGTGCACGCACAGGAATCGCTGCCGCTGGCCGGCAATGCCTACCGCATTGCCGAGCAGGCCTTCGGCGCCTACGAGCGCGGCGACTACGCGCAGGCCTATCGCAACGCCACCGAAGCGGCGCGCCTGCGCCCGGACGTGGCGCGGCTGCGCCTGCTGCAGATCTACGCGGCGCAGAAGCTCGGTCGCAACGACGAGGCACGCGCGCTGGCCCAGCGCGCGATCGCCGACGGCATCAACGACCCGGCGCTGCCGGCGCTGGCGAGCGCGCCGCGTACGGGCAGTGGCGTGGCAGGCGCAGGGCGTGTCACCACCGCCGCCAGACCCACCGCTGCCGAGCTTGCCTACCAACGGGCTTTCGCGCTCGCCACCCAGGCCTACGAGGCCTACAACAACGACCGCATGACCGAAGCGGCCAGCAAGGCCGAACACGCGTTCCGCCAGCAACCGCAGCAGGGTGCGTGGGCAACGCTGTGGGTGGCGTCGCTGGAAGCGCAGCAGCAACTCGAGCAGGCCGATGCCGCCGCCGCGACGGCGATCCAGCTGGGCGCACCGAACGTGGGCGACCTGCAGGCCAAGCGGGTTGCGCTCGGCCGCCAACGCGCGGTCAAGCCGGCGCAGGAAGCCTACCAGGCCCTCATCGCGCAGGATTTCGGCGCGGCAACCGGCTTTGCCAGGCAGGCGGTGGAGCGTGCGCCCGACGTCGCCTCGCACCGACTGCTGCTGATGACCGCGCAGATGCTCGATGAGCAGCTGCCGGCGGCCGAAGCCACGGCCGACCAGGCCCTGGACAACGACAGCGACGACACCGTCGCACTGGTGATGCGCGCCTACCTGCGCCAGCGGCAGATGAAATCCGCGCAGGCCAATGCAGACTTTGATGCCGCGCTCAAGCAGGACTGGCTGGACGCGCAGCAGCAACGCAACGTGCGTCTGCTGGCCGTGGACGCGGCACTTGCCGCCGGCGACCATGAGCGTGCCGTACGCCTGCTGCAGCCGCTGCAGCAGGGCAGCGACGCCGACCTGGATGCCGACAGCCGCAAGGCGATCGAGCAGGCGGTGGTTACGCGGGGCAAGGCCTTGCGCCATCCGCATGCCGCCACCGACCTGAGCCTGAGCGCGTACCCGGCACCGTTCCAGCAGTGCCGCGATACGCCTTACGGCACCCAATGCGAAGTGATGCCGGCCGATCTGCAGGGCGAGGGCGGCGCATCGCAGCGGGCCTATGCCGCCTTCGGTCGCCAGGATTACCAGGAAGCCATCCGGCAGGCGCAGCAGGCGCTCAACGATGATCCGGACAACCTCACCCTGCAGGCGCTGCTCACCACCACGCTGTCGGCCGGCGACCGCGCGCAGGCCGCGCAGGCGCGCCAGCGGCTGGATGCTGCCCTGGCCGCCAAACCGAATGATGCCGGCCTGCTGATGCAGCGCGGTTACCTCAACCAGCGGGTCGGCCAGCCCGAACAGGCCCTGGCCGATTTCCGCGCGGCCGAGGCCACCGGCAAGGCGCCGCCAACCGTGTTGCTGGACCAGGCCTATGCCAGCGCCGCCAGCGGCGACAACCGCCTGGCGGTCACCCTGTTGCGCGGTGCCATCGACAGTGCCGACGCCGGTACGTTGAAGCTGGACAAGGCGCAGCGCTACAACACCCGCAGCTCGATCGCCAACCTGTCGCGCGAGTGGGGCATCATCGCCTCGGCCGGCTATCGCGGTGCACGCCAGGCCGCCACCAACCTGGGCGGTGCGGCGATCAGCACGCCGGGCGATTCGGTGTTCGGCACGCTGGAAGCCTTCTGGCGGCCCTCGGCGACCAACAATCGGCACGGCACGCTGGAAGCCTATGCGCGTATCGCAAATACGCTCTACGACGGTGGCGGCACGTTCGAATCGATCAAGGCCGTGGACCCGTGTACGGGCGTGGCGACCGACGATGCACGTGAACGCGCCGAGCGCCTGAGCCGTTCGCGTTCGATCGCCGGCTGGCCGTCCACCATCGCCTCGTTCGGTGTGCGCTACGCGTTCGGCCAGACCGGCCTGAGTGCCGGCATCGAGCGCCGTCAGTTCGTCGGTACCGCCACCCGCAACGGCGGCATCTATCCCGATTCGGCGGCGATCCAGTGCCGCATCCAGGTCGAGTCGAACCGGCCGCTGCAGATCAACACGCTGGCCCGCTATCGGCTGGACAGCAACGCCGGCGGCTGGATGTCCTATCTCACCTACGGCTTCTACAAGGGCACCGGGGTCCGCACGGACGTCAACCAGTGGTGGACCGTCAGTGGTTACGCCCAGGCTGGCTACACCTGGGACGACAACGACGCGCACTTCACCATCGACAGTCTGGATGCCAACGGCGATCCGGCCCAGCGCATCCTCGCCTCCGACGGTCACCTGCGCCGCCAGCAATGGTTCGGCGCGGCCGAAGTGCGGGCGGGGCGCAGCTACCGCTTTGGAGCAGACCAGACCCGTTGGGTGGTCAATCCCTACCTGGTGGTGGGCGCGGACTGGATCGACCAGCGTTCCAAGGTGCGCGGCATCGAGTACCCGTTGATCGGCGTGCAGTCCTTCAACCTGTCCGATACCGCCAGCAGCTGGTCGCTCGGCGCCGGCCCGGGGATCGGCGTGCGCTACTGGTTCCGCGAAGACCATTACAACGCCGCGCGTTCGTACCTGGACTTGGGCGTGCAGTACCGCTTTGCCATCGGCGGCGGCGATACCCAGCGTGCCAAGGGCCTGTTCGCCACGGCCACGCTCTACTACTGATCATGCAGAAGGAATTGACGATGACCCTTGACCGTCGCAACGCCCCCCCGGCCCGACCGCTGCTGCGGGCCGTACTGTGCACCGCGCTGCTGGCCGCGGCGCCGCTGTCGGCACTGGCACAGGCCGCACCCGCGCCTGCTGCCGCCCCGGCCAGCCAGGATTCGTCCATCGTGATGATCGGCAAGGACGGCTGGCTGTTCCCGGCCTGGGGCAGCCTGACCGAGGTCGATGCCCCGGCGATCAACCGCAACACCCAGCTGATCGCCCAGGCACGCGCCGCGCTCGCCGCGGCGGGGGTCAAGCTGGAAGTACTGGTGCTGCCGGACAAGGCGCTGTTCTACGAAGACAAACTGCCCGATGGCAAGCGCATGAGCGATGCCGTGCGGGGTCGCTATGCGCTGGTCCACGACGGCCTGGTGAAGGCCGATGTCCCCGCGGTGGATGCACTGCAGGTGCTGCGCCAGGTCAAGCAGGGGGGCAAGGACGTGTTCTACCGCAGCGACCAGCATTGGACCCAGCCGGCCGCCGATGCGGTCGCCGTGGCGGTGGCCGCGCAGGTCCGCCAGCAGGTGCCACAGCTGGAGGGGCAGGCCGGTAGCGGCATGGCACTGGGCAGCGAGATCAAGGAACGCCGCTTCGGCGACCTGGCCGAGCTGTTCCTCACCGATGACCAGCGCAAGGCCATTGGCCGGGACACCTTCACCGTGCGCCGCCAGGCCGAACAGCAGTCGCTGCTCGACGACGCGCCGGCACCGGTGCATGTCACCGGGCACAGCATGGTGCAGCCGTATTTCGGTTTCCCGCAGAAACTCTCCAACGTGCTCGACCGGCCGGTGTCGGTGAACTGGAAGCCGGGCAACGTCGGGCACTGGGTGATGCTGCTGGAGTATCTGGAATCGCCCGAATTCCGCCAGCACAAACCCCAGGTGCTGGTCTGGCAGATGTTCGAGCCGTCCTACGTGCAGGGTCCGGAGGCGCGCGGCCAGTGGGACAACGCCTCGATCATGACCCCGCAGCAGTGGACCGCGCGCTTGAACAAGGCACTGGGGCAGTAAGGCGATGAGTGCACGTCCCGGCGCGCCTGCGCCCCTGCCACCGGCCGCGCCGGCCCGTGCCCACATCGCCACCGCGGTGGTGGTGATCGCGCTGCTGCTGATCGGCCTGCTTGCCGGCGGCTGGATGCTGGGCCATGCCAGGCTGCCGGCCGGCTCGCTGGCACCGGCGCGCTGGGCCGATGGCGCGGCGGGTCGCGCGATCAACGATGCGCTCAAGCTGCCCGTGCAGGCCCAGGCCGATCGGGTCACGGCCGCGCTGCGCTATCGCCTGCTCGGCGACCTCGGACCGCAGGTGGCGCTGGGCTGCCCGGACTGGCTGTTCTACCGCGATGGGCTGCGTCCGCAACCGGGCGCGGGCGCGGACGTGTTCACCCAGCGCGTGCGGCTGATGCAGCACTGGTCGAGCCAGCTCAAGGCGCAGGGCGTGCAGCTGCTGGTGGTGGTGGTGCCGGACAAATCGCGGATTGAACAGGCCCACACCTGCGGGCTGCGCACCTCGACCGCGATGCGTGCGCGCCTGGGCCAGTGGCAGCAGGCGCTGCGCGCTGCGCAGGTGCCGTCCACCGATCTGCTGCCGGTGCTGCAGGACGGGACGGCGCCGATGTTCTTCCGCACCGACGTGCACATGAACCGGATCGGCGCCCAGCGCGCCGCCGATGCCGTGGCCGGCTCCGCGCTGCCGCTGCTGGGGGGGCAGGGCGGGCAGGCCTTCGACGTGGGCGCGCCGGGTCCGGCCAAGCCGCGCATGGGCGACCTGATCGTGCTGGCCGGACTGGAACACGCACCACCGGCATGGCGACCGGCGCTGGACCGCGAGTCGGAGCAGGTGATCACCCCACTGCGCAGCGGTGGCCTGCTCGATGACACCCCGCCGGTGGAGGTGCTGCTGCTGGGCAGTTCCAATGGCCGTCGCAGCCTGTTCGCCGAACGCCTGGGCCATGCGCTTGGGCGCGAAGTGTGGAACCAGAGCCTGGATGGCGGCCAGTTCTCCGGCGCGCTGCTGGCGGCCTGGCCGCAGCGCGCGCAATGGCCGCCGACAGTACAGCTGGTGGTCTGGGAATTTTCTGAAATGGCCCTGTCCTTGCCGTTGACCGACGGTGAGCAGGCAACGCTGGCCGAGATCCACTGAGCGCTACGGACGATGCTTTTCAACTCTTTCCTGTTCCTGCTGGTCTTCCTGCCGATCGCGCTGGGCGTGCACTACGCCCTGGGTGCGGTGCGGCCGCGCCTGGCCGCGCTGTGGCTGTGCGTGGCCTCCATCGTGTTCTACGGCTGGTGGAACCCGCAGTTCGTGCTGCTGCTGTCCGGCTCGATCGTGTTCAATTACCTGATCAGCCTGGTGATCCTGTCACTGGCCAAGCGACCGAAGCTGCAGCTGCTGGCCACCGCGCTG